>NZ_JBEXMT010000009.1:0-273361 GCF_040610675.1 Nonomuraea sp. NPDC003804 | reverse complement strand
AGCTGGCGGCGCGGATCCCGGACGCCGCGATCGAGGGGCTGGGGATCGAGGTGCGCCAGGTGATGTTCGCTGACGGACACCTGGAGGCATGACGGCAGCAGCCGTCGAGGACCTGCTGCGTGAGCTCACGCCGCAGGTCCTCGACACGTTGGAACGCCGGCACGGCCAGTTCGAGGGGTGCGAGGACGCCGTGCAGGAGGCCGTCCTCGCCGCCACCGTGCAGTGGCCGGCCGGGGGAGTGCCGGACAACCCGCGCGGCTGGCTGGTGACCGTCGCCTCCCGGCGGCTCATCGACCAGATGCGCAGCGACCACGCGCGCCGCGAGCGGGAGTCGGCGACGGCCACCGAGGTGGTGCCCGAGGACGTACCGGACACCGACGACACGCTCGTCCTGCTGTTCCTGTGCTGCCATCCGACGCTGACCGCGGCCTCCCAGACCGCCCTGACGCTGCGGGCGGTCGGCGGCCTGACCACGGCCGAGATCGCCCGCGCGTTCCTGGTGCCGGAGGCCACGATGGCGGCCAGGATCAGCCGGGCCAAGCAGCGCATCAAGGCCGCCGGCAGCTCGTTCAGCCTGCCGGACGGCGCGGAGCGCGAGGAGCGGCTACGGGTCGTTCTGCACGTGCTCTACCTGATCTTCAACGAGGGCTACACCGCCTCCTCGGGCGGCGAGCTGCACCGCGCCGACCTCGCGCACGAGGCGATCCGGCTGGCCAGGATGGTGCACGCGCAGCTGCCCGAGGACGGCGAGGTGACCGGGCTGCTCGCGCTGATGTTGCTGACCCACGCCCGCCGGGAGGCACGGACGACGGCGGCCGGCGACCTGGTGCCGCTGGACGAGCAGGACCGTACGATGTGGGACCGCGGACTGATCGACGAGGGCATCGAGCTGGTCAAGGCGTCGCTGGCCGGCCCGGCGCTGGGGCCCTACCAGCTGCAGGCCGCCATCGCCGCCACGCACGCCGACGCGGCCACGGCCGAGGAGACCAACTGGCCGCAGGTGCACGCCCTGTACCTGATCCTGGAGCGGATCGCGCCCAACCCGATGGTGACCCTCAACCGGGCGATCGCGCTCGCCGAGACCGAGGGCCCGGCGGCCGGGCTGGCTCTGCTGTCCACATTGGACAGGGACGAGCGGATGGCCGGGCATCACCGGCTGCTGTCCGTTCGGGCGCATCTGCTGGAGAAGACCGGCGACACGGCCGGGGCGTACGAGCACTACCGGCGGGCCGCGAAGTCGACCGCCAGCATCGCCGAGCAACGCTACCTGGAGTCCCGGGCCGGCCGGGTGCGGCCGTAGATCATCCTCCCCGTCCGCGGCCCCGAAGGCCTGGAGTAGCCGCTACCCGGACGCCACGACCTCGCCGGCCGTGACCTGAGGAGCGTTCGGAAGCAGGGAGGCGAGATTCTCCCGCACGTAGTCCGCGGCCCTTCTGGTGGACTCTTCGGCTCCGGCTCGATCTTCGAAGACACTGGTGGAAAGCATCACCCCATCCCCGGCGTCGACCCAGTAGTAGGCCACGAACCCCGGGACCTGGCTGATGAGCGACACGAACTCCTCACTCACTCGGCGTCCCGCCTCGGCAGGATCGGTCACCCCTTCGTAGCGCCGTACCGTTGCGTACATGGCTTTCCTCCTCCCCGGGCACAAGATCGCCCCATGGGGGAGGACATACCCCCACCTTTCGTCCTGCGACGCCAAGGGTCCGTAAGGAAACGACACGATGTGGCGGAGGACGGCTGGGCCTGAGTCAACGCGGCGCGTCCTCGGTACGGCCGGCCAGCCCGCCACTCGCGTCGATCAGTACGCGCACTTCATAGCCGCCCGCCAGCGCGTCGAGTGCGGTGTGCAGGACGACGATCTCGGTGGTCACGCCGCACACGACCAGCGTCCTGCGGCCGCGGGCCTCGATCGCCGTGCGCCACGCCGGGTCGTCCCAGCAGCTGGGACCGGTGCGCACGAACGGCGGCGCTTCGGGCACCTCCGCGATGACGCCTGGACCGCCAGGCCTGGGCGCGACCGAGACGGTGAACGGGATGCCGAGCGCCGGCGCGACGCCGCCGACGACGCCCGCGGCCCGCCGGATGGCGGCGGGGCTGTTCGTGGCGCTGGCGTCCACGATGCCGTCCTGGAGGTCGGCGAACACGATCTGCACCTGACGATGATCCAGCATCGTTCCACTCCTTAATCGTTCACTTGCTGAATGATATCGGGACGCTAGCATAGCGATCGTGAACGATGTCAAGCTCACCTCCACCCTCGCCTTCCGGCTGGGCACGCTGGGGGCCATCGCCACCGACCGCTTCTCGGCGCGGCTGGCCCCGCACGATCTCAAGCCGAAACACGTCGGGCTGCTGTCCGTGCTGGCATCCGGCGCGGCCGCCTCCCAGCTCGACATCGCCAAGCTCATGGGAGTGGCGCCCAGCCTGGTGGTCTCCCTGGCCGACCACCTCGAGGCCATGGGCGCGGTGCGTCGCCTGCGCGACCCGGCCGACCGCCGCCGCCAGACGCTCACGCTCACGGACGAGGGGAGCGCGCTCCTGACCGAGTGCACCACGGCCGCCTGCGAGCTCGACACCGAGCTGACCGCCGGCCTGACCCCCACACAGCTGGATGCGCTGCACGAAGCGCTCGGCCACCTCGCCGCCGAACACGGCCTCCCCGCATGACCACCGACGACCGCATCGAGCGCGCCCGCTCGCTCTACGACCGGGCGGTGTTCGCCGGCGACACCCACGCCCTCGCGGCGGCCGAGCACGCGCTGAACGCCGTCGAGGCCGATCTCGCCCTGGCCCGCGGCCGCCTCGTCCACGCCCGGTTCCTGGACGGCGGTGCGGAAGACCCGCGCGAGCTGGAGCTGTTCGAGCGAGCCGCCGACCTCTACCGGACGCTCGGCGACACTCGCGGCGAAGCCGAGGCGCTGTTCTGGATCGGCGCCTTCCACCAGGTGGTCCGCGGCGACGACGGCGTCGCCGTACCGGCTCTCGAACGCTCGCGCGCCCTCGCCGCAGCGGCGGGCGACTCGCTCACGACGTCGTACGCGCTGCGCCACCTGGGCATCGCCGCGCACCACGCGGGACGCCTGGACACGGCCCGCACGCACCTCGAGGAGTCGGTACGGCTGCGCCGCGGGCTCGGCTTCCACGCCGGGGTCGCCGCCAACCTGGTCGGCCTGGCCTACATCACCGCGGCGGAAGGCGATCGCGACAAGGCGCTGGAACTGCTCGACGAGGCGACCTCACTGGCCCGCTCGGACGGCGCGCACAGCGTCATCGGCTGGATCGACGAGGCCCGCGCGCAACTGGCCACCGGGGGAGGGCCAGGCGGATGACGTCGTCGGCCGGGCGGTGTCCTCGGTGATCACGTTGACCGCGACCGTCCTGATGTTCCGCGGGCTCGGCTCCGAGAAGCCCGCCTACGCGCTGTCGGCCACCGCCGGGGTGCTGGACTCCATGGCGAACCTGCTGTTCCTGCTCGCCGGCCTGGGCGCCGCCGCCCTCGCGGTCAGCCTCCTCGCCCTCACCTGACCGGTCCCGCCGCCGTTCCGCCTTCCACTCCGCCGATCACGACCACTCCGCCGATCACGAAAGGGAGACCCGTATGTTCATCCAGCCCTGGGACGCGAGCCTGGACGAGGCCGAATGGCAGGCCTGGATCGCCGACGGCCACGACTTCGGGCAGCTGTGCGTCAACGGTCCGCCCGGCCGGCCGCCCGTCGTCGTCCCGACCCACTTCATCTGCGACGGGAACGACCTGCTGGTCCATCTCGCCCGGCCCAACCCGGTCTGGAAGGCGATCGAGCACGATCCGAACGTGACGTTCACCGTCATCGGCGACTACGCCTTCGTCCCCGGCCCCTGGCGCGCCACCCCGGGCACCCCACCCGAGGAAGGGGTTCCCACCAGCTACTACGCGGCCGTCCAGTTCACCTGCCGCGCCCACGTCATCGACGACCCCCACGGCAAGGCCGACCTGCTGACCCGCCAGCTCGCCCACTTCCAGCCCGACGGCGACCACGCCGAGGTCACCGTCGACCGGCCCCCGTACGGGCGGTTGCTGTCCGGCATCCGCGGCCTGCGTCTGGAGGTCACCGGCGTCCGCGGCAAGTTCAAATACGACGACCACAAGTCCGTCCAGCACCGCACCGCCGTCGCCGACCACCTCACCGCACGAGGCCGAGGCCTCGACGTCCCCGCGGCGGCCCAGCAGCGACGTCGCACCGACCGCATCGGTACCTGGAAGCCCTGATCCCACCAGCTTGCACCTGTCTACCAGCGAAGAAGTTCCTGTCATGACCGTCTTCCGTCTCAGCCCGGCCGTCGATGCCCTCGGCCGCCGCCTCGCCAAGAAGGGCGCCCTGCCACGCATCAACCCCACCGTGGACTCCTCCAACACCGTCTCGGTCACCCACGGCCTACAGTCGCTCGACCATGTCACCGGAGACGTCGACCGCCGGTACGCCGACGGCACCGAGACCTTGCTGAGGCTCGGCAGCACTCAGGTGGTCGCGGTGGGAGTATCCAGTGCTGTGATCGGAAACGTTCACCAGGTCGTAGGTCGAGCGAATGCACTGAGGTCGTGACGCGGGCCTGGGTGGACATCGACCACACCGAAAACCGTTGGACACGGCCCAGGGCGCTCCACGATCATCCGCGCTGTGACAGATGAGTTCGAACGCCGGCCCACCGCCGGCCTGAAGTCAGTGAGATTCGTTGATCTGACGAGCACGGCCATGACCGCCCTGCTGGACGACGACCTTGCCCGGGCCAGCGCCGAGGCAGGAGTCGAGCTGACGGAGTACTTCCTCAGCGATCAGGCGAAGTGGGTCTGGCGGTATCGGGTCGATCAGCTGGCTGCGGATCCGGATAGCGCGGGGTGGCTCACCCGAGCCGTGGTAGCCGAGCCCGAAGGCGTCGTGGTGGGGTATGCCGGGTTCCACGGGCCGCCGGACGAGGCGGGCATGGTGGAGATCGGTTATTCGGTGGCTCCCGGCTACCGTCGTCAGGGGTACGCCAGGACGATGCTGACCGAGCTGATGCGTCGGGCCGCGGCCGAATCCGGAGTCAGGACTGCGCGGGTGACGATCAGCCCTGATAACACCGCGTCCCTGGCCACGATTTCCGGATTCGGCTTCGTCGAGGTCGGAGAGCAGTGGGACGAGGTGGACGGCCTCGAGCTCATCTTTGAAGTCCCTGTCTGACTGAGCCGCTGCGCTGCAGGGTGTGGGCGGCCTGGCGCGGACCCGGCGTCGCGTCGTCGACGGTCAGGTCGGCTGCGCTTCGACAGCAGGCGCGGCAGGAACAACGACATCGACCGATGCACGTCTCAGCTCGGCCCGGTTCGCGGATGGCGTCGTCATGGGGGCGGGGCGGTGGTGGCGCGGACGACGAGTTCGTGCGGCAGCAGGGTGCGCTCGGGCGTGGGTTCCCCGGACAGCACCAGGCGGCCCGCCGTCCGTCCGGCGAGCCGGCTGTACTGGCGGATCGTGGTGAGCCCGGCCTCCTCGGCGCCGGCGTCGGAGAAGCCGACCACCGACAGCTCCTCCGGCACCTTCACCCCGGCCTCGGCCGCCGCGTCGAGCACACCGAGCGCCAGCACGTCGGTGTTGCACAGGATCGCCGTCGGCCGTGGTGAGCGCGCGAGCAGCGCCCGACCGGCCTCGCGACCGGACTCGCGTTCGTTGGCCGCCACCTCATAGACGGGCGTCCGCGCCCAGTCCAGCCCCTCGGCCTCCGCCGCGGCACGGTAGCCGAGCACGCGGTTGCGCATGGCGCGGAAGACCGCGGCTTCCTGCCGGTCGGGGTCGGCCCAGCCGTGCCGGCCCTCGTGTCCCAGGCCGACCACGGCCAGCCCGAGGCGCCGGTGCCCGAGGTCCAGCACGTGCCGGACGGCGGCGCCGGCGGCGGCCAGTTCGTCGATGCCGAGGTGCGGCACGCCCTCCACGATCGGCTCGTCGACCAGGAGCGTGGGCAGGCGCCGGGCGAGGACGGCGTCGAGCGCCGCGTGCCCGTCGGGCAGGCAGAAGACGACGAAGGCATCGACCACGGCGTTCCGCACGAGTTCGGGGCGTTCGACGCCACGCGGCTGCTGCAGGAGCAGCAGCCCGACGGCCGCCTCCTCGGCGGCCACGGCCAGCCCCTGCAGAAAGCCGATGGCGTAGGGGTCGCCGAGGGCATAGGGCAGCGTCTCGGTGAAGATCAGTCCGAGCACCCCGGCCCGCCCGAGGCGCAGGGAACGCGCGGTGGGGTTGGGGCCGGCGTAGCCGAGCTCGTCCGCCATGCGCAGGATGCGCGCGCGCAGTTCCGCGCTGAGCTGGTCGGGCCGGGAGAAGGCGTAGGAGACGGTGGCGCGAGAGACGCCGACGCGGTCCGCGATCGTCTGCAGGGTCACTCGCTCGGCCATCCCCCAACCCTAGCGCGCCGCTCCTTAATCACTTAAGCGCTCAAGCGGGGGACAGGGGTGCCTGCGTCACCTGCTCGGATCCGGGCTCGGACCCCGCTCGCCCATGGGCAGGCGAGGCGCGGGTGTCAGCACAGCCTGGCAGCGTACTCGCCTGTCAACCCAGCCTGACAGCCTGCTTGAGGAAGACGACGCCGTCGATCATGTCGAGCTGCTCCGGGTTCAGCGGGAAATAGGCGAAATCGTGGGAGGTGCGCGAGGTGGGCTTCGTGACGGCCTCGGCCATGCGGCGGGCGTCGATGAGAGAGTGGTCCCACGGGAGTGTGGACAGGATGCCCTCGACGGTGTCCGGGGGCGGAGTGTCGTCGCCGACCGTGCCGAGGGCTGAGGCCAGGAAGGCGTACCGGTCGCCGAGGTGCGTCGCGGTGATCGCTCCAGCGCTCCACCACTCCAGCACCTGGTCGCCGAACGCCATGAGGCTCTTGTTCCGCTGCAGGTGGAGGTTGCTGGCGAAGACCAGGGCCGGGCCGTGGTCGGCGACGGCACGCAGGTTGGCGGCCATCATCGCGTCTCGCAGGGCCGACAGCCGCGTCCACCGTGCCGGGGACGCGTCGGCCATCCAGTAGTGGTAGCGGAGCAGGCCGGTGGCGGTGCGCCCGTACAGTGCCGCCCGCTCCCTGTCGGCCGCGCTCAGCTGCGGCGCCTGCGTGTCGAGCAGCGCCACCAGGTCGTCGGTGATCAGCCGCAGCCGCTGGGCGTCGGCGGACTGGCCGATCGACTGGGACGGGTCCATGGCCGTCGCCTCGTTCGACCACCGGTCGTCCGGGCCCAGCAGCGTGTCGAGGGTCTCCCTGGTCACCACAGTGCAGAGGAGCGGGCCGTCGAGGAGGTCGTAGAGGGCGGTGAGCGCCTGGCGCGGGCTCGCCGCCCAATACTCCAGAGGGCCGTCGAACCCGAAGAACCGGAGCTTTTCGTCATGCTTCTCGTTGTACGCCCGCATCCAGCGTACGAGGTCGCGGTTGGCCGGTGCGGCGCCGAAGCCGTGGCTGAAGCCGCGTTCCATGACGTCGTCGAGCGTGCCCGCGCCTGTCGTGATGTAGTCGTCCACCAGGAGGCCCATGAGACAGTCGCTCTCGATGGCGAACGACCGGTAGCCCTCGTGGTCGACCAGATGCCGGAAGATCTCGTTGCGCAACTCGCCCAGCTCCCCGACGAAATGCCTGGCCTCGCCCAGGCCGAGAAGCAGGGGCTCGGCGGGAAGCGACCGCAGGAACGCCGAGATGCCCGCGCCGTCGAGCTGCCGGGCCGTGTCCTTGATATCCATACCTTCAACGGTATCGTTGAACCTTCGGTGTAAACTTTGACGTGGAAACCCCCGCGCTTATCGCGATGACCTTCAAACGGTGATGCATCCATGAGACCAGTGGACCTGGCGCGCGAGCACGGCCTGTCCACCCAGGCGATCAGGAACTACGAGGAGGCCGGCATCCTGCCCGCCGCCGAACGCACCGTCCACGGCTACCGCACCTACACGCCGCTGCACGCGCAAGCCCTGCGCGCGTTCCTCGCCCTCGTGCACGGGCACGGCCACCAGACGGCCACGTCGATCATGCAGGCGGTCAACGGGGACGCGACCGAGGACGCGCTGCGGCTCATCGACGAAAGCCACGCCCAGCTCCTCGACGACCGCCGCACCCTCCAGGCCGTCGAAGCCGCGCTCCGCGACCTGGCACCCGTACCGCAGGAACGCGGCGACGCCTTCATCGGCCCCCTGGCCAGAAGGCTCGGCATCCGCCCTGCCACCCTGCGCAAATGGGAGAACGCCGGACTGGTCCAGCCGCACCGCGACCCGCAGACGGGCTACCGGGTCTACAGCGCGGCCGATATACGCGACGCCCGGCTGGCCCACCAGCTCAGACGGGGTGGATACCTGCTGGAGCAGATCGCCCCGCTGATCGCCCAGGTCCGCTCCGCGGGAGGCGTCGCACCGCTGGAGCAGACCTTGCGCGACTGGCGGACCCGCCTGTCCGCCCGGGGCCGCGCCATGCTCAAGGGCGCCGCCGACCTGGACGTGTACCTCCGCGCCCGCGAACCTTGAGGTCGAGTCACATCCACCACAGGAACGGCATGGCCATGGAAGGACGGGGCCATTTCGCTTGATCAAGAGCAGCACGTTGCCCCGACCCCCCGCCGTATTCGGGAGGACCGTCAAGCCGCTCCGCGGCGGAACACACATGGAGACGCAGGCGAGAGTCGAACTCGCTCGTACGGGCTTTGCAGGCCCGTCTCCGCACCGGCGAACTGCGCCAAGGCCGCCCTTTTCGCCTGGGCGGATCGTGCGCAAGGACGGAGTCGAACCGCCACAGCCGAAGCGTCCGGTCTACCGCCGGGTGGGCTCCCCAGCTGCCCGGCTCGCGCATCAGCGGCGTACGTCCGGCGGGATTCGAACCCGCACCGTCCGGCTCCTAAGGCCGGCGCCTCTTCCATTGGGCTACGGACGCCAGAGAGCCGCAGCGGGGACTCGAACCCCGTCCTGCTGGGTGGAAGCCGGCTGCCTTACCAGTTCGGCCTCTGCGGCAATGTGGACTGACGGGATCTCGAAACCCTTACAGTCCTTGTGTTCCGCTGTGGAGTTGTCCAAATACCGGTCCCGGATTCCGGGCAGGGGAAAGAGAAAAGGCCGCCTGGTGTACACCTGGCGGCCTCCGAAAGTCCTTCGCGGATTATCCGGAAGCCTGCCTGAGCAGGGCGCAGCCGAGCGCCGCACAACGCCGACAGCGGCACCGTCCCGGTCCGTGCGCGGTGGCTGCGATGGTCATGGCCGGCCTTTCCTGATGTTTCCGTGGCGGCTCTCCGCCCGTGTTCCGTCGTGTCGACAGTAATGGCCGGCACGGCGGCCGTGCCACTTGTTTATTCAGACGCACGGCGGCGCAATATGATTTCAGCCATTGGATAGGCAAAACCTCTGCTCGCGGGCTCATGGGTCTTGGTCGTCAGCCTGCCGTGCGAGCGACCCAGCGCATGATCGGCCGGTTCGTCCGGCTGCTCGGGACCGCTCGGTCGGTCTCCGGCCAGTCCCAGCCGAGCTGGAGGAACATGCCGAGGCGGTCGCCGACCGCGCGGATCTCGGTGATCTTCTCGTCGGCCAGGGTGAAGATGCGGGCGGACCCAGGTGGTCGCCCAGTTCCACACAGACAGGCCTGCCTGTTCAGTGGAGGAGCGGCTCGTCGTCGGGGCGTTCTGGCGGCGTCGCGCCTTGAGGGCGTGAGGAAGGTGCTGACGCGGGAAGGCGGACGTGACCAGCCCATCCACTACTAAGGTTGTGGATGTGAGTCCGAGGTCCGTGGGCGCGATGGACGCCGATGAGAAAGTCGACCGGCAGGCGCGGATCCTCGAGGCGGTGCTTCGGCTCTTGTCCTTGCAGGGCATATCCGGCGTCAGCATGCGTGCCGTCGCGCGTGAGGCCGGGGTCTCGTTGGGGCTGGTGAACTACTACTACGAGGACAAGACGAGCCTGATCCGTGCGGCCCTGCACCGCATCGAGGAGCAGGACGTCGCGATCGTCGAGCCGGACCTCACCCTGGAGCCTGAAGAGCGGCTGCGCGCTGCGCTGAAGCGGGTGGCCGACCCGGAGTTCCTGACGACGGAATACCTGTCCCTGCGACTTCAGCTCTGGGCGCTCGCCCAGGCCCACGAGGACTTCGAGCGCATCAACACGGTGGCCCAGAAACGCTACCGCGCCGGGCTCGCCGCCCTCATCCGTGCCGCCCGCCCCGAGCTGTCGCGCGGCGAGTGCAGCAAGCGGGCCACCGACATCGACGTCATCCAGAACGGCTTGTGGCTCACGGCCCTGCTGGGGCTCGACCGCGCCTCGATCGGCAGGAGCGTCACTCGTTGCGAGGAAATCGCACTCGCCGACTGACTGGTCGCCCGACGGCAAATCTGAACGAACGTCCAGAAAGCGCATTGAACGATCGTTCAAACACTCGTATGCTCCCCCCATGACACCAGTGACCATGGGCGACGTACGCCGCGTCGGCACCGGGTTCCACCAGGACCCCGGACGATCGATGTCGCTGCGGTCGGAGGCGTACACGGACCCACTGTGGCTCGAGGTCGACGTCCGGGCGATCTTCGCGCGCACCTGGCAATGGATCTGCCACGCCGAGAAGCTCGAGTCGCCGGGCAGCTACGTATCGGCAACCGTGGCGGGCATGCCGATCGCGATCGTCCGCGATCGTGACGGGGCGCTGCGCGCGTTCTACAACGTCTGCAAGCACCGTGCCCATGAGCTGCTCACGGGCTCCGGCACCACGCGCAACATCGTCTGCCCCTACCACGCGTGGACCTACGGCCTCGACGGGCAGCTGAAGGCGGCTCGTCGCGCCGACAAGATGGCGACCTTCGACAAGCGCGAGATCCGTCTCGACCAGGTGCGGGTGGAGGAGTTCGGTGGATTCGTCTACGTGAACCTGGACCAGGGCGCCGCTCCGTTGGGCGAGCAGGCCGGGGATCTGGCGGCCGACATCGCCAGGTGGGCTCCCGACGTGGCAGGACTGACCCACGCGAAGCGGTTGACCTACGACGTCGCCAGCAACTGGAAGAACGTCATCGACAACTTCCTGGAGTGCTACCACTGTCACATCGCCCACAAGGAGTTCGTCGACCTCGTCGACATGGACACCTACGAGGTGAAGACCCACGGCATCTGGTCGAGCCACTTCGCCGAGGCCGGCAAGCACGAGAACGCCGCGTACGACGTGTCGGGTGCGTCAGTCACGCAGCACGCGGTGTGGTGGCTGTGGCCCAACACCTGTCTGCTGCGATACCCCGGTCGGGGTAACTTCATGGTCTTCCAGGTCGTACCGGCCGGACCGGACCGGACCCTGGAGACCTGGGACTTCTACTTCGAGACGGCCGAGCTCGAGGACGCCGAGGCGCAGTCGGTGCGGTACATCGACGAGGTGTTGCAGCAGCAGGACATCGCGCTGGTGGAGAGCGTCCAGCGGGGCATGCGCACCCCGGCCTTCGACCAGGGCCGCATCGTGTACGACCCCTCCGGCTCAGGGCTGTCCGAGCACGGCGTGCATCACTTCCACGGCCTCGTCCTCGACGCCTATCGGTCGTGGGTGGAAGGGGCCGCCGAACGCCGGTAGCCCTCGCCTTCCGAGCCGCGTCGCGGGGCAGAAGCTAAGCGAAGGAAACGGAAGAAATCCGGTCGCAGTCGCCGGCGATCGGCGGCGATGATGGCCGCCATGAAGTTCCGCAAGGACCGAGACCGCTCGCCCCGCGAGATCCTGCTCGAGCTGTACGACTCGCTGGACCGACGCCATCGGCCCGAGGATGTCGCCGATCTGGTGCTGCAGGCGCTGGAGGGGAGCCTGTCCAGGCGCGAGCGGGTGGTGCTCCAGCGCGCGGCCAAGCACTCCTCGCGCAACGCGGCATGGTTCTCCTCGATGTCCACGGACTACGCCCGGCCGGTCGGCGGCGCGCGGCAGGTCGCGGCGGCGACCCGGCTGTTCGAGCGTTCCGTGGAGGTCGACCCCGACGACCCAGAATCGCTGCTGGAGTTCGCGACGACCATGGGGAGCGACATCCGGTGGGCGCCGGACCGTACCGACTTCCTGGCCGACCGGCTCAACCGGGAGTCCCGGGACGCGGCCGGGATGGAGCTGTCCAAGCGACAGTACAACCGGCGCTTCCGCATGCTGCGCAGGCTCGCGGCCAAGGCGGGCACCCTGGGCGTCGAGCAGGACAAGCGGCGGCTGCTCATGCTGGGCACGACAGGGTTCGGCGCTGACATCCCGCGCGAGCGTTTCCTCGCCGACGTCGATGCCGCCTGCTTCGTCGCCTACTACACCGCGCGGCGCAAGCTGCGCCGGGAGTTCACCCTGTCGGGGCGGGACAACCCGTTCGACGAGATCGCCTCCGTCCTGCTCGATCGGTGCACGGACTCCAGCGACTGGTGGCTGATCGCCCAGGTGCGGGCGGCGCCAGACATCCTGGAGCGCCTGACCGAGGAGGAGCGGGGACGCCTTCTCGGCCAGTGGTCGGCGGTCATGCGGCACAGCGCAGGCATGCTCCGCGACCGCTGGAATCCCGGCACCGACCGCATCTCGATGATCGTGCGGCCGGGCGACGACTCCACCACGTGGAACAATCTGGCGGTCGCCTACAACGCCGCCCGAGCGGGGTGGCTGGCCTGCCTGGCCTCGCTGGACGCGCTGTGCCTGCTGGACGTGGCCTGCCCCGGCAAGGCCATGCGGCTGATGGCGGCCGACCTGGTGGCCTGGCACCGCGGCGCCGGGGGCGGCGTCGACCCCGACACCGCGGTGTGGGCCGCGTTGCCGCCGCCCTGGGAGGTCCTCGACGGGAGCAGCGCCTGCACCCGCGCCGACGTCGAGGCCGCCTGCCGTACGGCCGGGCTCGACCCGGAGGGCTCCGGTTGGACGGCGCCCGCCGTCCGGCGCGGTGTGGCCGTGTTCCGGCCGACGCCCGAGCTGGTGCACGGCGTGAGCATCGCCGACCCGGTCTGGGCGTCCCTGCTGCGGCGGGCGGGAGCGTTCAGCGGCAAGCACGTCAAACCCGAACTCGCCGCCGCCGCCGGTCACGGGCTGGCCTCCGGGGTCGTGGTGAGCGAACTGCCCACGGCAGGCCGTCCCGCGGAGTAGGGCAGTGGTGTCGCTCTCGCGGCGGGAAACGCCTACCGATAACCGGTGGCGCTGCCGGGGAGGGACCGAGCAGACTGGTCCAGGCCCGCTGTAGTTCAGTGGTAGAACGCCTGGCTCTTCTTCCAGGTGGTCGCCGGTTCGAGCCCGGTCGGCGGTGCCTGGAAGTGGTCTCGTTGTAGCTCAGAGGTAGAGCGCCCGGCTCCGGACCGGGTGGACGCCGGTTCGAGCCCGGCCGGCGAGGCCCTTCCAGATCTGCCGTGCGCGACGTCTGATCGTGAGGGCAGACGGCCGGTCCGCCCTCGTGTCCGGCCGGCCGCGCCATCGGCGCTCGCCCCCAGCCGCTCTTTCGGCAACCGCCGCATGGCGATCGTCAGGCCGGCGGGAGCGGCCGACCCTGCTCCTGCCGACGTCGGCCAAGCCCTCAGAGCCGTCGAAGCGCCCCCTGATCCGCCGGCTCGCGATCAGATGATCTCGAGGTTGGCCATCATCCCCATGTCCTCGTGCTCGGCGTTGTGGCAGTGGAAGAGGTAACGGCCGCGGTAGCCGTCGAAGCGGGTGATGATCTCCACGGCTTCGCCGGGTCGTAGCGAGACGGTGTCCTTGAGCCCCGTGTCGTGGGCCAGGGGCGCCCTGCCGCTGCGCGAGAGCACGCGGAAACCGACCAGGTGCAGGTGGACGGGATGGTGGACGTCGGCGACGAGCCGCCAGACCTCGACGTCGCCGAGCCGGGTCGTGACATCGGCGCGGGCGGGGTCGAACGGCAGGCCGTCGATGAGCCAGCCGTGACCTGTGTGCATCTGCCCGGCGCGGAAGGCGAACTCGCGCACCCTGACGGCGTCCGAACGCCGCCAGTCCGGCAGGTCGGTGGACAGCGTGCGGGGGACGCGGCTGTCGTCGGCGGCTCTGCGGGCGACGCGGAAGGCCATCACGTCGCGGGTACGGCCGGAGCCGAGCCGGTTGATCACCTTGACGAGGCTGCCGGTCGGGACGCCGGAGAAGTCGACGACCACGTCGTAGCGTTCGGCGGGTGCGATCGGCAGCAGCCGGTGGGTGACCGGGGCGGCGAGCAGTCCCTGGTCGGCCCCGATCTGGACGAGGTCGAGGCGGCGCCCGTCGTCGGTGACCGCTTCGAGTTCGTAGTGGCGGGCGTTGGAGGCGTTGAGGATGCGCAGCCGGTAGCGGGCCGCGTCGACCTCGTGCACGGGCCAGGGGGCGCCGTTGACCAGGATCACGTCGCCGAGGACCCCGGCGAGATACGGCTCGCGGACGCCGGGCCGTACGCGCAGGGTGGGGTCGAGGGAGGGGTAGGCCAGGCTGCCGTCAGCGGCGAAGGCCCGGTCGGCGATCATGAGGGGCAGTTCGCGTGGTCCGGCGGGCAGGCCGAGGGCGTCCTCGGCGTCGTCGCGGATGATGTGCAGCCCGGCCAGGCCCCGCCAGATCGCGGGGGCGGTGAAGTCCATCCGGTGGTCGTGGTACCACAGCAGCGTGGGCCGCTGGTCAAGCGGGAAGGCGTAGTCCCTGGTCAGCTCGGTCACCACGGCCCTCGGGTCGTGCATGCCGTGTTCGGAACCGTGCCCCGTCTGCAGGGAGTGCTCCTGCCAACCCTCGGGCAGGACGAGGTCGGTCGGATACCCGTCGGAAGCCGCCGGGGTCCGTCCGCCGTGCAGGTGCACGACGGTCGGCACGGGCAGCTCGTTGCGGTGCGACACGGTGATCGGCCGGCCGCGGCGCGACTCGATCGTCGGCCCAGGGAAGGTGCCCTCATACGTCCACAGCGGTGTCCTGACACCGGAAAGGATCTCCGCGCTCGCTTCGCGCTGGGTGATCTCGTAACGGTCGACTCCGCCCGAGGTGCTGACCGGCGCCAGCACGGAGGGAATCGGCAGTGGCACGCGGAAGGGCGGCGGTAGCGGTACGGCACTGCGCAACTCGGCGCCGGTGATCGACGGCCTGCGAGCCAGCGCCGCCGAGGCCGACAGCCCGGTGGCCGCCATCAGTCCGAGCGCCCCGCCGATGCCCAGCGCCCGCCGCCGGGTCAGGCCCCGGGGATCATGCTCACGCATGGTGAACCTCCCGCCGCGGCAAGGGCCGGCGCCAGACGGCGATGAACAGCACGACGAGCGCGGCGACGGTCATCACACCCAACGGGATGTGCAACCACAGCGCGCCGTCCAACCCGGCGAAGTACTGCACCGTCTCGGCCGCCACCACGGTCATCGTGGCCGCGAACGGCCAGATCTGACGCAGCCGGATCCACACCACGATCGCCACGATCACCTGCACGTAGCCCATGGAGGTGACCACGTCGGCGCCGATCGCGTGCCAGCGCAGGCTGTCGAAGTCACCGGTCAGATACACCCCGGCGAACACCGGCTGGCCGACGATCGCCACCACATGCGCGCTGACGACGGCCCGCAGTGTCCACCCCGTCGCTGTCGTCCGCTGCGCGGCCATGGTGAGCATGCGATATCCCTCCTCACTTCGTCGTCGCTTTCGCGGACGGCATCGACGCTATGGCTCACGGGTTATCTTGTCTAAGATCAATATTGCTATGGTGCTATGTAGTGGGAGGCATGATGGAGCTGAACACGCTCAGGCAGTTCCTGGTGGTGGCGCGGCTCGAACACCTCAGCCGTGCGGCCGACGAACTGCGCGTCGCCCAGCCTTCGCTGAGCCGTACCATCGCCCGCTTGGAGAACGAACTGGGCACACCGCTGTTCGAGCGCAGCGGCCGGCTCCGGCTGAACGACACGGGCAAGCTCTTCCGCGGTCACGTCGAACGCGCTCTCGGTGAGCTCGATGCGGGCCGGCGAGCCGTCGCCGAGGCCACCAGTGAGGGGGTGGGCACGGTTCGACTGGCGTCGGAGACGTTCCTCACCCTCACCGGGCCGCTGGCGGCCTACAAGCGCGCTCATCCCTCCATCGAGGTCGAACTCCGCTGGGCGGCGGCCGAGGACATGGCCCGCCACCTGCGGGCTCAAGAGGTCGACCTGTGTGTCGCCTCGCAGCCGATCCACGCCGAGGGCTTGGAGGCGGTTCAGCTGGTGGACGAGGCGGTGTGGGCGGCCACGTCACTCGATCATCCGCTGGCGGGCCGTACCTCGGTGAGCATCGACGAACTCGCCGATCAGCCCTTCGTCACCGCCCGCAAGGGGCACTGGCAGCGCAGGCTCCTCGACCGGCTCTTCGCCGCCAGAGGCCTCACACCGAAGATCGTCTGCGAAGTCGACGAGCTCAGCGCCATCGCCGACCTGATCGGCGCGGGGCTCGGCATCGGCCTCGTCCCTTCCATGGCCCGGCGGACCTCCATCCGTGCCCCCATCGCCGCGATCACCGTTGACAGCCCCGACTGCCGTCGCGCGCTCACGCTGTACTGGGGCGCCGACAGCCACCTGTCGACCGCCGCCCGCCTGATGCGCACGGCGATCACCACCTGGAACTGGGCCACCAGCGAACCAGGCGCGCGTTGACCGTACGCTCCAGGATCGCCACGCCGTGCCACTGCCGACCCCGGCGGACGCGAAGCCGGCGGAGCTGTGCAGCAGGACGACGGCCTGATCGACGATGTTCGCCCAGCAGGGGAGAGGAGCACGCAAGGTTTGCGTTTGAGCGCGCTCGAAGCCGTAGCGTCGCCGCCATGACGACACAGACCTGGATCATCACCGGCGCGTCCCGCGGTTTCGGGCGCGCATTGGCGGAGTCGGCGCTCGCGGCGGGAGACCGCGTGGTGGCGGCGGTGCGCCGGCCCGAGAGCATGGCCGACCTGGAGGCCGAGTACCCGGACAACTGCCTGATCGCGAAGTTCGACGCCCGAGACGTCGCTGCTGCCGCGGACCTCGTGCGGGACACCCTCGACCGCTTCGGTCAACTCGACGTGCTCGTCAACAACGCGGGCCGGGCCGTGGTCGGAGCGGTCGAGGAGGTCAGCGACGCGCACCTGCGTGAACTGATGGATCTGCACCTGTTCGGGCCTGCCGCGCTCGTCCGTGCGGCGCTGCCGGCGATGCGCGCGCGGGGCGCCGGGACGATCGTGCAGATGAGCAGCCAGGGTGGGCGGATGTCGTTCCCCGGCGTGTCGACGTACTCCGCGTCGAAGTTCGCCCTCGAAGGCTGGTCCGAGGCCCTGGCCGGGGAAGTCGCGCCGTTCGGGATCCGCGTGATGATCGTTGAGCCCAGCCGCTTCCGGACCGACTTCAACGCGGGGGACGTGCTCGAGTTCGCCGAGGCGTCCGATACCTACAGTGACGTGCTCGCCGCCGTCCGCGCGGACATGGCCGGAGCCGACGGTCTCCAGGAAGGCGACCCGGCGCGGGCGGCGGACATCATCGTGTCCCTCGCGCACAGTGACGAGGTGCCGCTGCGGCTGCCGCTCGGGCGCGAGGCGGTCGAGCGTATCTCGGGTGCGTACCGGCGTGGCCTGGACGAGGTCGACCGGTGGGCCGAGATCGCCCGCAGCGCCGACTTCGAGGACGTCCCGGCGTCGGTCCGGCCGATTTAGGCTGGCTGTCATGGCCACCGACGATCTGATGACCAGGGCGCTCGAAACGCTCGGGGACGACGGCCCGCTGTCGGTTGAGGCGATCCACCGCCTCACCGACCTGGCCGAGGTGCCCGAGTCGATGACAATCGCCGAGGTCGCCGACCTCCTCGACCTCTCTCCTCACACGCTGCGCTACTACGAGCGGGCCGGGCTGGTCGAGGTGGCCCGTGACAGCAACGGTCACCGGGTCTACGACGCAGAGGCGGTGCGGCGCCTGGTGTTCCTCACCAGGATGCGGCTGTCCGGCATGCCGATGCGCGACCTGCAGCACTACATCTCGCTTGTCGACGCCGGGGAGCACACCGTGCCCGAGCGGCTCGACATGCTGGTCGAACATCGCGACACCACCCGCCGCCGGATCCGTGAGCTGACCCTTTCCCTCATGGCGATCGAGTACAAGATCGCCACGTACGGAGGCTCGACCGGGCAGGACGTCGCGGCCCTCGACACCGCCACCGGCGCCGACCGCACGTTCCGAACCGCGCTTGTTCACGCCCGCTCCGCCTCGTGATGGTGTAGGCGAGGAGCGGCGGCAGCTGCGGGTTTGTGCTGGGCGCCAGGCGGAGAGCCTCGCCCGGCATCCCTCGTATGGAGGATGCCGGGCGACGAGATGGGCGATGCCGCCCGTCCCGACACGACGGGAACCTTGAGGCATGGAAGCCATCGAGGTGACAGACCTGCGCAAGACGTACGGGGGCACGAACGTCGTGGACGGCGTCACGTTCACGGTCCACGCCGGCGAGACCTTCGGCATCGCCGGCCACAACGGGGCGGGCAAGACCACCACCGTCGAATGCCTCATCGGGCTGCGGCGGGCCGACGGAGGCAGCGTGCGGGTCCTGGGGGAGGACCCGGCACGCCGGCGCCGGATCCTGGCCCAGCGCATCGGCGCCCAGCTCCAGGACAGCGCGCTACCGGAGCGGATGAAGGTCGCCGAGGCGCTGCACGCCTTCGCCTGCTTCTACCTCCGCCCCGCCGACTGGCGGGAGGTCATGGAGCGCTGGGGCCTGACCCCGCTGGCTCGCAAGGCGTACGGTGACCTGTCCGGCGGGCAGAAGCAGCGGCTGATGCTCGCCCTGGCCCTGGTCGGCGACCCCGAGGTGGTCGTGCTGGACGAACTGACCACCGGCCTGGACCCGATCGCCCGCCGGGAGACCTGGCGGCTGGTGCGCGAGCTGAAGACCTCCGGCACCACCGTGGTGCTGGTCAGCCACTACTTCGACGAGACCGAGGCCCTGTGCGACCGCCTGGCGGTCCTGGCCCGCGGCCGTATCCGGGCCATGGGCACCCCGGACGAGATCATCGCCCGGACCGGCACCGCGAGCCTGGAAGAGGCGTACTTCGCCCTGGAAGGAGCGGACCGATGAAGGCGTTCGCCGCTTTGACGGCCACCGAGCTGAGGCTGCTGCTGCGTGATCCTGCCTCGGTGTTCTTCATGCTGGCCTTCCCGCTGATGCTGCTGGTGCTCAAGCGCGGCGACACCGGCGCGGTCCCGGGGTACGTCGCGATGATCGCGGCCATCGGTGGCATGGGCGCGCTGCCCGGCATCGTGGCCGCCTACCGCGAGCGCAAGGTGCTCAAGCGGCTGGCGACCACGCCGATCTCTCCCGTGCTGCTGCTGGCCGCGCAGTTGGTGGCGCAGGTCGCCGCGGCCCTGGCGGGCTCGGTGCTGCTGATCGCCGCCGCGATCGTCGTGTTCGGCACGCGGCCGCCCGCGAACGTGCCCCTGCTGGCGGTGGCGTTCCTGCTGTGCTCGGTGGCGGTCTGCGCGATCGGCTTCGTGATCGCCGCGATCGTGCGCAACACCAGGGGCGCCGGCCTGATCGGCATGCTGGTCATGTTCCCGATGATCTTCCTGGCGGGGGCGGCCGTGCCCAGGAAGTCCCTGCCCGGCTCGCTGCGGCAGATCGGCGACTTCCTGCCCCTGACCCCGGGCGTGGACGCGCTGACCAGTGCCTGGAGCGGCACCGCCGCGCTCTTCCCGATGCTGATCCTGATCGGGATAATCGTTGCGGGCACGACCCTGGCCGGCGCGCTGTTCCGATGGGAGTGACGAGGTGAACGTCTGGGAGGCGCGCTGGCTGCGCGCCTTCCACATGCTGTTCTACGCCTGCCTGGCGCTCGGCCTGGTGCTGTCGTTCGGCGAGGACGCCGGGCCCGGCCCGGTGAGCCTGGGCCTGCTCGCGCTACTGGCCGGCTGGCACTGGTTCTTCGTCCTGCGCCGCCCGCACCTGCTCGGCCGGCTCCACCCCATGGCGTTCCACCTGGCCGTGCTGTGCGCACTGTACGTCGCGCTGGTGCTCACGGACCGCTCGTTCGATGTGGTGATCTTCGGGCTGATGCCCCAGCCGTACCTGATGCTCTCCACCCCCTGGTCGTACGCGGGGGCGGTGGCGACGATCCTGTGCACCTTCGCCGCCAGGGGCTACCTGGACGACCCCGACGCCCTGTGGCGGCTCGCCGGGAGCTGCGGCCTGGTGGTGGCGATCGGCCTGTTCGTGGCCTACGTGTTGCGGCAGAGCGCGCAGAACAAGACGGTCGGCGTGCTGGAGGAGCGGGCGAGGTTGGCCAGGGAGATCCACGACACCCTCGCCCAGGGCCTGAGCGGGATCATCACCCAGTTGGAGGCGGCCGAGCAGGCCATGCCCGACGAGCAGGGCAGGCCCGACCTGCCCGCCGTACGCAGGAGGATCGCGCTGGCCAAGGAACTGGCCCGCGACAACCTCCAGGAGGCCAGGCGCTCGGTGGACGCGCTGCGGCCTGGCCCGCTGCAGGAAGCGCACCTGGACGCGGCGCTCGCGCAGGTCGCCGAGCGGTGGTCGCGCACATCCGAGGTGAGCGCCACCGTGACGGTGGAGGGCACGTCCCGGCCGCTGACGGCCGAGGTGGGCGCCACGCTGCTGCGCGCGGCGCAGGAGGGGCTGTCCAACGCGGCCAAGCACGCGCGGGCGGACCGGGTGGCCATCACACTGACCTACATGGACGACGAGGTGACGCTGGACGTGTTCGACGACGGCACGGGCTTCGACCCGGGCGCGCAGGGTTCCGGTTACGGGCTGGCGGCCATGCGCGAGCGCGCCCGCGGCGTGGGCGGCACGCTGACGGTCGAGTCGGCGCCGGGAGAGGGGACGGCACTGTGCCTGCGCATCCCCTCAAACTGATGATCGTCGACGACCATCCGGTGGTCCGCGACGGGCTGCGCGGCATGTTCGACAACGTGGACGACATCGAGGTGGTGGCCGAGGCGTCCGACGGGTTCGAGGCGCTGGCCATGGCCAGGCGGGCGGGCCCGGACGTCGTGCTCATGGACCTGCGCATGCCCGGCCTCGACGGCGTCGGCGCGATCCAGCGGCTGCGGGTCGACCACCCGGAGATCAAGGTGATCGTGCTGACCACCTACGACACCGACGCCGACGTGACGCGGGCCATGGCGGCCGGGGTCGCGGGCTACCTGCTCAAGGACGCGCCCCGCGAGGAGTTGCACCGGGCCGTGCGAACGGCCGCGGCGGGCGGCGCCGTACTGGCCCCGTCGGTCGCCTCCGCGCTCATCGGCCGGCCCGCGGGCCAGGAGCCGAGCCTGCGCGAGCTGGAGGTGCTACGCCTGGTGGCCAGGGGGGCGGCCAACAAGGAGATCGCCAGGACCCTGCTGATCAGCGAGACGACCGTGAAGACGCACCTCAAGCACGTCTTCGCCAAGCTCGGCGTCGAGACCCGGGCCGCGGCGGTCGTCGTGGCCATGGAGCGCGGGCTCCTGTAGTGCCGGCGATCGGACAGATGCGGAACAGCGCAGGCGGAGCCGCTGAGCAGGGTCTCCAGCCGGGCGGCCGGTCTGGGCGGATGCGGTTCACAGCTCTGCCGGTGTGACAGGTCATCCTGCGTCACTGGTGACACACGCTTCACTCCTCCGTCATATCACTCAGAGCGTTCATCGGACTACTTTCGGTCGCAGCGGGTGGTGACCGCCGAAGCCCAGCGCAACGGCGAAGGGATCACCTCTCGGCTGAAGAGCGGACGGCGGCATGACCGAACACCGGTCATGCCCCGCGATCTGCACCGTTGGCCGCCCGGGGACGACGCCTCGGGGCAGAGCGAAGGCGAGGTGGCAGAGTGCATCTGACTCCGCACGAACAGGAACGCCTGATGATCCATGTGGCCGCGGACGTGGCCCGGAGGCGTAGAGAACGGGGGGTTCTCCTCAACTACCCGGAGGCGGTCGCGCTGATCACGGCACATGTGCTGGAGGCGGCGCGGGACGGCAAGTCCGTCCATGAGCTCATGTCCGCCGAGGAGAAGATCCTCTCCCGTGACGAAGTCATGGAGGGTGTCCCGGAGATGATCTCCGACATTCAGATCGAGGCGACGTTCCGCGACGGCACCAAGCTGGTCACCATCCGCGACGCCTTCGCCGAAACGGGAACGGAGGCGCTGGTTCATCCGGGGAAGATCGACCATCCTGAGGGCGCTGAGCCGGTGGCCTTCAACGAGGGCCGCGAGATCACGATCGTGTCCGTCACCAACAGTGACGACCGCCCCATCCAGGTGGGTTCTCACTACCACTTCTACGAGGCCAACCCCCGCCTCAGCTTCGACCGTTCCGCCGCCTACGGCAAGCGCCTGCACATTCCCGCCGGCAGTTCTGTCCGGTTCGAGCCTCGGTGCACCAGGACGGTCACGCTCGTGCCCATCGAGGGCAGGCGCATCGTCGCCGGCCTGCGCGGCGAGGTCGGGGGGCAGCTCGATGGATGAGCCCCTGACAGACGCGGCGGCGGACGCGCCCGACGAGCCGGCGGCAGGGGCGTCGTCGCGGGATGGCGTGCCAGGCCCGGAGATCCTGCCGATCGATCAGCCGCTGACCCGGGTCCAGTACGCCGACCGGTTCGGGCCGACGGTCGGCGACCGCATCCGGCTGGCCGACACCAACCTGCGGATCGAGATCAGCGAGGACTGGTCGGGTGGTCCGGGGCGCAGCGGCAACGAGGTCATCTTCGGCGGCGGCAAGGTGATCCGTGAATCGATGGGGCAGTCCTGCGCGCCGCGCGACTCGGCGAGATTCGGCGCCCCGCAGCCGCCCGACACGGTCATCACCGGCGCGGTCGTCCTGGACCATTGGGGCGTGATCAAGGCCGACGTGGCCATCCGTGACGGCCGGATCGTCGCGCTCGGCAAGGCCTACAACGACGAGACCATGGACCGGCTGCACGACGGGCACCAGCGGGCCACGGACTTCCTGATCGGTCCCGAGACCGAGGTCATCGCGGGCAACGGCAAGATCCTCACCGCGGGCGGCATCGACACCCACGTGCACTTCATCTGCCCCGAGCAGGTGACCGAGGCACTCGCCGCGGGCGTCACCACCCTGATCGGCGGCGGTACGGGGCCGGCCGAAGGCAGCACCGCCACCACCGTCACGCCCGGCGCCTGGCACATCGCCCGCCTGTTCGAGGCGCTGGACGCCTTCCCGGTCAACATCGGGCTGCTCGGCAAGGGCAACACCATGTCCACCGAGTCCCTCTACAACCAGGTGGAAGGGGGAATCCTCGGTTTCAAGATCCACGAGGACTGGGGTGCCACCCCGGCCGTCCTGCGCCGGTGCCTGGAGGTGTGCCGGGCGACCGGCGTCCAGCTGGCCCTGCACGCCGACTCGCTGAACGAGGCGGGCGCGGTCGCCGACACCATCGACGCCATCGGCGACCACCCCATCCACGTCTTCCACATCGAGGGCGCCGGCGGCGGCCACGCCCCCGACATGATCACGATGGCGAGCCTGCCGAACGTGCTGCCCGCCTCCACCAACCCCACCCGCCCCTTCACCGTCAACACGGTCAAGGAGCACATCGACATGGTGATGGTCTGCCACCACCTCAACCCGCTGGTGCCGGAGGACCTGGCCTTCGCCGAGTCGCGGATCCGGCCTTCCACGATGGCCGCCGAGGACATCCTGCACGACCTCGGCGCCATCTCGATCATGTCATCGGACGCCCAGGCGATGGGACGCATCGGCGAGATGATCATACGGACGTGGCAGACCGCGCACGTGATGAAGGCCCGGCGCGGCCCGTTGGACGGCGACCAGGCCGGCGACGACGGGGCCGACAACCACCGCGCCCGCCGCTACGTCGCCAAATACACCATCAACCCGGCCATCGCGCACGGCATCGATCACGAGGTCGGCTCGGTCGAGGTGGGCAAGATGGCCGACCTGGTGCTGTGGGAGCCGAAGTTCTTCGGCGTCAAGCCGCACCGGGTGATCAAGGGCGGCCAGATCGCCTACGCGCAGGTGGGTGACGCCAACGCCTCCATCACCACCCCGCAGCCGATCCTGCCCCGCCCCATGTGGGGGGCCAGCGGCCGGGCACCTGCCGCCAACGCGGTCAACTTCGTCACCGAACACGCCATCAAGTCCGGCCTGCCCGAACGGCTCACGGTGGGCAAGGAGTTCAAGGCCATCCGCGACACCCGCAAGGTGTTCAAGGCCGACATGCGGGAGAACAACGCCTGCCCCGACATCCGCATCGATCCCGACACCTTCGAGGTCGTGATCGGCGGAGCGGAGGCCAAGGACGTCAAGACGGAGATCGACGACCAGCTGGTCGACGGCACCCGGTTCGCCGACACGCTGCCCATGGCCCAGCGCTACTTCCTGTTCTGACCACCGCCCCGGAACGGCCCGCCGTGCGTGCAGCCCGAGGGCACGCTCCATGTCAGCGAAAGGTGAGTCACGCACCATGAACCGTGCCGCCCTGCTCGTCCTGGCCGACGGTCGATTCCCCGCCGGAGGGCATGCCCACTCCGGCGGGGCCGAGGCGGCGGTCACGGCGGGACGGGTGCGTGACGTGGCGAGCCTGCAGGAGTTCTGCCGCGGCCGGCTGTACACCAGTGGCCTGGCCGCGGCGGGCCTGGCCGCCGCGGCCGCCGCCGGGTACGACCCGCTGCTGCTGGAAGAGGCGGCCGACGCCCGCACCGCCGCCCCCGCCCTGCGGCACACCGCGCGCAGGCTCGGCCGGCAGCTGCTGCGGGCCGCCCGAGTCGCCTGGCCCTGCTCGGAGCTCGACTCCCTCGCCGCGGCGCTGCCTCGGGGCGCTCATCACCCTGTGGTGCTCGGCCTGGCCGCCCGCTCCGCCGGGCTGACCCCGCTGGACGCCGCGTACGTGGCGGCCTATGAGAGCGTCGGCGGCCCGGTCAGCGCGACCGTGCGCCTGCTCAGACTGGACCCCTTCGACGCCACCGCCGTCCTGGCCCGCCTGGCCGCCGACATCGACCACGTCGCGGCCCGGGCGGCCGAAGCCGCACAGCGCGTCCACACCGACGGACCGGCCGCGCTGCCGGCCGTCTCCGCGCCGCTGCTCGACATCACCGCCGAACAGCACGCCGCCCGCCCCACCCGCCTGTTCGCCTCCTGAGCACCCCTTCACCCCCGGAGCAGCCATGCACCTCCACCACAGCGACACCTTCCCCGAAGCCCACGCCCACGGCCCCGGCGGTTCCTCCTCCCGTCCTGACGGCCGTCGCCGCGCCCTGCGCATCGGCCTGGGCGGGCCGGTCGGCTCCGGCAAGACCGCCACCGTCGCCGCCCTGTGCCGCGCGCTGCGCGAGGAGCTGTCCATCGCCGTCGTGACCAACGACATCTACACCCGCGAGGACGCCGAGTTCCTGCTGCGCGAGGCCGTCCTGCCCGCTGAGCGCATCACCGCGGTCCAGACCGGCGCCTGCCCGCACACCGCCATCCGCGACGACATCTCCGCCAACCTCGAAGCCGTCGAAGACCTGGAAGAACACCTGGGCCCGCTCGATCTGATCCTCGTCGAATCAGGCGGTGACAACCTCACCGCGACCTTCTCCACAGGCCTGGCCGACGCGCAGATCTTCGTCATCGACGTCGCCGGCGGCGACGACATCCCCCGCAAGGGCGGCCCCGGCGTCACCTCCTCCGACCTGCTGGTCATCAACAAGACCGACCTCGCCCCCTACGTCGGTGCCGACCTGGAAGCCATGGCACGCGACGCCGAGACCCAGCGCGGCCACCGTCCCACCGTCTTGACCGCGGTCAAGACCGACGGCGGCATCACACCTGTGGCCGACTGGATCCGCCGGCGCCTGGCCGCCTGGACCGCGGGCCCCGCATGACACGCGCGCCCTCTGCACCCACACCAGCACCCACACCAGCACCCACACCGGCCGGGCGGTCCGCGCCGGGTGTGCATGCCACCGCCCGCATTCGGGCGACCCACGCCGGCGACACCACCGCCCTCCCGCTCCTCGCCGGTGACGGCCCTTTCGACCTGCGCCGCGGCCGCTCGCACGGCAACCAGGCGCGGGTGTGCGTCCTCGCCGCCATGAGCGCCCCCCTGGGCGGCGATCGGCTGCGCATCGAGGCCACCGCCGAGCACGACGCACACCTGCACATCACCTCCGCCGCCGCCACCATCGCCCTGCGCGGCCCCACCACCGAGCACGCCACCTACGACGTGCACCTGACCGTGGCCGAGCGGGCAAGCCTGCACTGGCTGCCCCAGCCGCTGATCTCCGCCGCCCGCAGCAACCTGCGGCAGAGCTGCACCATCGACCTCGCCCCGACCGCACGACTCCTCCTGCGTGAAGAAATCGTCCTCGGCCGCGCCGGCGAGCCGCCGGGCCGGCTGGCCACCCGCCTCACCGTCCGGCGCGACGGTCGCCCCCTGCTGGACCAGCAGGCGATGTACGGCCCCGGCGCACCCGGCTGGGACGGCCCCGCCGTCCTGGCCGGCCACCGCGCCGTCGGCCAGATCCTCATCATCGATCCGGTCCTGCAGCAGCAACCGCCCCACGTCCGGCTGCTCGGCGACGACCCGGAAGCCGGCCAGGCCGTGCTGGCCCCCCTGGCCGGCCCCGCCATCCTGATCACCGCCCTGGCCCCGGACACCCTGTACCTACGCCGCCTGCTGGATGCGGCGCACCCCACCACGTGAACACCTCACCGCATCGCCCCAACCTGGTGCCGCCGGCTGCCCACGTGTCTTTCCGGTTCAGTACGCGAGTTCGTCCTGTGTGGTCAGCGAGTCCGGGTCAGGGTGCTGGGCGCTCCGGGCCGCCAGGCTCTGCCGCCACTGCTCCATGGCCTTCCCGAGGGACTCGGTCACGAGGTGAAGGAATTCGGCGGAGGACTTGAAGCGGACGCCCGCCGGGGTTGCGACCCCGAGAATCTCGGCTCCGCGCTGCGACGCGGCCTCCAGGGCGTCGTTCGCCTGCACAGCCGCAAGGGTGGACCGGAGCCAGATCTCATCGTCGATGAGATAGCGTTCGCGGCGCCCGCCGGGAACCCGCTCCCGCGTGAGCAGTCCCTGCTGTTCGAGGAAGGTGACGGCGTGCGAGATCGACGCCGGGCTGACGCGAAGCCGCTGGACCAGCTCGGCGGCGGTGAGGGCGCCGGAGTCGGTGATGTACAGGCAGGCCAGCACCCTGGCCGTCATCTGGGGGAGCCCCTGCTGAACGAGGAGATCGGTGAAGGACTCGGTGAAGTCCTGAACCGCTCGGGGGTCACGCCCGTGGTCGCCGTGGGGGACCGGCGGCGCCGGAGGCTGAGCCTGCTTGCGTCGGCGCGCACGATGGCGTGTGGCCTCGTGCGCCCGGTCCGCCCCGTAGCCGTCGGGGCCGCCGTTGCGGGTGACCTCCCGCATGATGGTCGAGGCGGGCCGACCGAGAAGCCGACCGATCTCTGCGTATCCGAGTCCCTCGGCCAGCCCCGTAGCGATGCGCTGCCGGTCCTCATTGGTGAGTCTGCCTCCGGGCATCGGTGCTTGTTTCCTCTCGCTCGACATGCGCGAAGCTCGGCGCCCGCGCACCCCGCTGCACAGTATGCATTCACGCGCAGTCCATTGCAATCCTGACCCTGATCATCCATTGCGTTCAGCATCACAATCATTGCAATGCCGGCCTTTCAATCCGCAAGACCAGGGGCAATGCTCCTCTTTTCTTGTTGACTGATGTGTAAACGCAATGTAGTGTCGCAGACGTTCAGGGATTCCCGAACACATGCGGCGCCGGTGGCGCATGACCGAGCCCCAGCTCGCCGAGGCCATGGGTGCCACGCCGGGACGGGCTCGCAGAGATCGAACATTTGAGGCAGGGAGCTACGTGATGGACACAAGCAACAGCGGCTTCTCCGCGTCAGGGTTGCGCAGGCTGCGCGAGGTGCTGACGCGGCATGTCGAGTCCGGGAAGATTCCCGGGCTGGTCGCCCTGCTCAGCCGGGGCGGTGAGACGCACGTCGAGGCGATCGGGACGATGCGTCATGACGGTGGCCCGCCGATGAGCCGGGACACGATCTTCCGGATGGCCTCGACGTCGAAGCCGGTTTCGATGGCGGCCGCGATGGTGTTGCTGGATGAGTGCAGGCTGCGGCTGGATGACCCGGTCGATGCGTGGCTGCCGGAACTGGCCGACCGGCGGGTGCTGAAGCGGATCGACGGCCCGCTGGACGACACCGTGCCGGCGCGGCGGCCGATCACCGTGCGGGACGTGCTGACCTCCACGTTCGGGCTCGGCATGGACATGACGTCGCTGGGCTCCCCGATCATGAACGCGATCTTCGAGCAGGGGCTCACGCCCAATCTTCCGGTGCCGATGCCCGGGCCGGATGAGTGGATGCGCCGCCTGGGCACGCTCCCGCTGATGCACCAGCCCGGACACCGCTGGCAGTACCACATCAGCAACGATCTGCTCGGCGTGCTGGTGGCCAGGGTCACCGGCCAGTCGTTCGAGACGTTCCTGCGCGAACGCGTCTTCGATCCGCTGGGGATGAAGGACACCGGGTTCCACGTGCCCGCCGACAAGATCGACCGGCTGCCGACCCTGTACGCCCCCGACCCGCAGACCGGACAGTTCCTCGTGTGGGACGAGGCCAAGGGGGGACGCCACAGCCGGCCTCCGGCGTTCCAGGGCGGTGGCGGCGGGCTGGTCTCCACCGTCGACGACTACCACGCCTACTTCCGGATGCTGCTCAACGGCGGGATGCACGGCAGCGAGCGGATCCTGTCCAGGCCCGCCGTCGAGCTGATGACCACCAACCGCCTGACGCCCGAGCAGAACGCCGCCCGCAACGCCATGGCCCTCGACAACGTCCACATCTCGCACGGCCAGGGGCAGCACGGCGGCTGGGGCTTCGGGATGGCGGTGCGCACCTACCGCGGCGACTACGCCCCCGTCGGCCAGTTCGGCTGGGACGGTGGGAGCGGCACCGCGACCTACGCCGACCCGGCCAACCAGCTCACCGGAATCCTGCTCACGCAGGTCGGGGCGTCCACCCCGGATTCGACGCGGCTGATCCACGACTTCTGGACCACGCTCTACCAGGCGATCGACGACTGATCCCGCGCCCTCGCCCGGTAGGCCGGCCCCTCACCCCGCATTCCACCATCCGCCCGTTCCATCGAATTTCCTGACAGCTTTGAAGGAGCACACCACCATGTCCATCACCCTGACCGACCAGGACAAGTCCACCCTGCGCACCGCCGCCTACGGCGCCGTCTCGCTGCTGGCCGCCGCCGATGCCACCGGCAAGCCCCACAAGGTCGCCACCGAGGGCTCCGTCGCCCTGGTTTCCGCGACCGGCCTGGTCGGCCACGTGCTCGCCGAGAAGACCAGGGACATCACCCTGGACGGCAAGTCCGTGGCCGCGATCGCCGACCACGTACTGCCGGCCCTGACGGCCGCCATGGGCCTGCTCAAGAAGCAGGATCCGGCAGAGGCCGACAACTTCCGCAGCACCGTCCTGGTCGCCGTCGAAGCAGCTGCCCGCACCCACCAGGGCGAGCCCAGCCCCACCCTGGCCGAGATGATCCGCAAGATCACCGCGGCCCTCGACGCCGCTTGATGGGATGTCCAGGGGCCTCCGGCCACCTGGACGCGGCGGCGTGCCGGGGCAGGGAGGGGGCGAGCCCCGCCAAGGCGGCCACGCCGTCTCGCTCGCCCCTTGCCGACGCCCGCCGGCAGGGACGTTGCGGAGTCAGCTCGCCGTCCAGGAACACGGTGTCACCCGGCAGGGTGTCCGCCGCTGTGCGGGAATGCTCCCGCCGCGCCTAACGGGTGATCTCCATCTGGGCCATCATCCCCATCTGGGAGTGTTCGAGCAGGTGGCAGTGGTAGAGGAAGCGCCCGGTGTAGTCGCCGAAGGTGGCCTGCACCCGAACCGACTCCCCGGGCCGGATGTGCACGGTGTCCTTGCGGCCCGTCTCGCCCGGTAGCGGCGGGTTGCCGTCGCGGTCCAGCACCCGGAACTGCACCAGGTGGGTGTGGAAGTTGTGCGGCACCTGGTACTCGACGTCGCCGTTGGTGATGCGCCAGATCTCGGTGGTGCCCAGCTTGATCTTCGCGTCGATGCGGTCCGGGTCGAACGGCCGGCCGTTGATCAGGCCCATCGGCACGTCGCCGACGAACCCGAATCCGAGCACGACCTCGCGGGTGGCGGTCGCCTCCGGCAGGGGAGGCAGCTCGCGCAACCGGTCGGGTACGCGGCTGTTGTCGCGGGCCCGCCGTACGACGTCGAAGCGGAGCACCGGCCCGGTCGTGTCGGCCAGCACCAGCTGGGTGCCCAAGGGATGGCGGGAGAAGTCGACCACGATCTCGATGCGCTCGCCGGGGCTGAGCAGCAGCGTGCTCCGCGGCACCGGGGCGGGCAGCAGGCCGCCGTCGGTGGCGATCTGCGTCATCTCGGCTCCGCCCAGGCTGAGGGTGAAGTCGCGGTGGGTGGAGACGTTGAGCAGGCGCAGGCGGTACTTGCGTGCCGCGACCGGGAAGTACGGCGAGGGCTTGCCGTTGGCCAGGAGGGTGGTGCGGTACTCGGGCTCGGCGAAGACGAGGGCCCCGGACTCGTCGAAGGCGGCGTCGCGCAGCAGGATCGGGATGTCGTACTCGCCGCCGGGCAGCCCGAGATGCCGCTCGCTGTCATCTTCCAGCAGGTAGGCGCCGTGCAGGCCGCGGAAGACGTGCTCGGCCTCGGTGTGGTGGCTGTGATCGTGGTACCACAACGTCGCGCCCTGCTGCCGGTTGGGATAGTTGTAGAGCTTGGCGCCCCCGGGCTGGATGAGGTCCATGGGGTGGCCGTCGCTGACGGCCGGCACGTGCCCACCGTGCAGGTGCACGTTGGAGGGCGCCTCCAGGCGGTTGCGGAAGGTGATCAGGGTACGGCGCGCACTCTTGGCGCGGATGGTCGGACCGACGAACTGGTTGCCGTAGGAGAGCACGGGAGTCCGGACGCCGGGCAGGATCTCCGCCTCGATCTGGCGGATGGCCAGCTCATAGACATCGGCTTCGGGCAGCTGGGCGATCGGCCGCAGCACCTGCGGCACGGGCATGCGCGCAGAGAAGGGGGCGACCGGCGCCCGGGTGGAGACAACGGTTTTGGGGGAGGTCGAATGGTGCGTGTGGCCGGGGGCGGGCGGGGTTTCCTGGGTCACGGCCGATGATTCCAGCGCCTTGGGCAACAAGACCGCCGCCCCTGCGACTCCGCCGAGCGTGAATAACTTCCTGCGACTCAGCATTTCCACCTCAATCACTGCAGAAGCTGGAGAGCCATATCTTGCGCGCGGCGACCCCGCGTTTCGGCGATCTCGCAAGACCTCTTGCAGCATTCGTGGGTGTGGCGGCGGCAGCAGACGGGTGTCCGGCCGGCCGTTCTCTGGTCGAGCCCGCCAGGCCGGGAGTGACACGTCGCATGGGCTGCACCCGCCCGGCCGGGCGCCAACCTGCCCACCGAGGGGGCCGGTCAACACCTGGCGGGCCAGGTCGCAGGCGAGGCTCAGGCCGGTGAGGCGGACGGGCCCCCAGGCACCCCCAGCAGCGGCAGCCACACCTCGTCCACGATCTCGACGATCGACTCCTCCGATACCGCGCGCATGGTCATGAACATGTCGTGGCGCAACAGGTCCAGCGGCAGGTTCACCACACGGGACGAACGCGGCACGTCCGGCAGTTCGCCCCGCTCGACCGCGCGGGCGACGATCATCTCGAAGGCGGTCGGCCGGCCCGGCGGCAGGAGGGTGTCGCGAAGCTGGCCGAGGCTGCTGCCGGTGTCGCGGAAGTAGTCCGCCAGCTGCACGCTCATCAGCGTGATCATGCCTGCGCGGTCAGCGTCGGCGTTGCGCAGGAAGCCGATCGCGTCATCGCGGAGGCTGCCGGTGTCGGGCACCGCGATCGGCTGCCAGAACTTGGCGAGAGTGGCCAGTAGCAGGTCGTCGCGCTGCGGCCAGCGCCGGTAGAGCACAGGACGACTCGTGCCGGCGCGGGCGGCGACCGCTTCGTAGGTGAAGCCGTGATATCCGTGCTCGACCAGCACGTCCCACGCGGCGTCGAGGATCGCGTCCTGGAGTTTGGGGCCGCGTCGACGGGATGCGCCGCCGTCGCGGGTCGTGCCGGCGTCTGCACGACGTTCCGCCGTCTGCGCGCTGATCGCCTCATGCTCAGCCGCGGTCCGCTCCCGCTTACGGTCCACTTGCGCATCTTATCGCGGCGACTTACGGCGCCTGCCACAACCGTGGCCTCGTCGAACGCCGCGAGGACCGAGGAATACCGGCCCCCGCTCCCGGTTCTTCACTGCCACGCCACCCCCGACGGCCGGGTATGTGGCCGGGACCTCGCGACGGGGCGGGACGGATCAGCTTGCCGTGTCCACCGGCGTTCGACCTGGTCGGTCTCTGCGGGGCGCGAGGTTGTCGACCGCGGCTCGCTGCTGACGCGAACACCGAATGTGCGCCGAGTTCACCGCCGGCTCTCGCCGTGAGATGACCGATGAGGGGCGGCGCGTACGTGCAGACGCACCCCTTGCAGGCCGAACAGGATGAGAAGCTCGACCGCGCCGCCATCGGCGCTGCCCAGCCAGTGCGGCAAGGACGTGTCGAATTCGGCTGCCTCACCGGGCGGCAACGTCAGGTCGCGCTCACCGAGGACGAGCCGCAGGCGACCGCTGAGCACGTACAGCCATTCGAAGCCTTCATGGGTCTGCGGGGTCGGTTCGAGCGGTTTCGGCTGGGCAGGGATGATCATCTTGAACGCATGCACTCCGCCCGGTCGCCGCGACAGGGGCACGAAGGTCATCCCGAACCGTTTGATCGGCTTGAGGTGCATCCGGGGGTCGCCGGTGCGCGGGGCGCCGACGAGATCGTCCAGCGGAACGTCGTAGGTACGAGCCAGCGGCAGCAGCAACTCCAGGGTTGCCCGACGTTGCCCGCTCTCCAGCCGGGACAGGGTGCTCTCCGACACGCCGGTCGTCGCCGCGAGGGCAGCGAGGGTGATGCCGCGGTCACGACGCAGTGCGCGAAGTCGCGGCCCCACCGCGTCAAGGACGTCGTCCGTTTCGGGATCCATGAGGCCATCTTGCCGGAACCGCAAGTTTCTGTGCCAGATCGGGCCCGCCTGGCAAGACTGAGCGCTCCCGACAGAAGGAGCCCTGATGAGCACCACCGATGCGGTCACGTTCTGGGACGGCCTGCACGCGGCCCGACCGGCGGCCATTGACCCGCAGCCGAATGCGCGCCTCACCGAGACGATCACGAGCCTGCCGCCCGGCGACGCGTTGGACCTCGGATGCGGCGACGGCGGCGACGCGCTGTGGCTCGCCGGCCAGGGATGGCACGTCACCGCCGCCGACATCTCGGCCGTGGCGGTCGAGCGGCTCGCCGTCCTCGCCCGCTCACGCGGCCTGGGCGACCGTGTCATCACCGTGCGCCACGACTTGCACAAGTCGTTCCCGCAGGGTGGATTCGACCTGATCTGTGCCCACTACCTGCACACCCCCTTCGACCTGGACAGGGCAACCGTCCTGCGCTCAGCCGCGCGCGCACTGCGCCTGGGCGGGCGGCTGCTGGTCGTCGACCACGGCTCGGCCGCGCCATGGTCGTGGAACCAGGATCCCGACGTCCGGTACCCGAGCCCGCGGGAGGTCGCCGCGGGAATCGATCTGGACCCGGCGACTTGGACGGTCGAGCGGGCCGACACACCCCGCCGGATCGCGACCGGACCGGGCGGGCGCACCGCCGAGATCACCGACCACGTCCTACTCATCCGACGTACCGCCTGACACGGCACCAGAGCGCTCCCGGCGAAAGAGCGAAAGAAAGGAAGCCACTGTGCCCAGCACCACGCGCCGCGACCGCCGCGGCGACACCCCGCCGCCCCGGACCGGAAGCAGCGAGACCGAGATCCTGCGCGAATTCCTCGACTACCTCCGGACCTCGATCGCCGCGAAAGTCGAGGGTGCCCCCGAACCTCAGGCGCGAACAGCCGTGGTGCCGTCGGGCACGAACCTGCTCGGCCTGCTCAACCACCTGACTTTCGTCGAACGCTCGATGTTCCTCGGGGACGACGTCACCGACTGGCAGGCGACGTTCCAGGCTGCGCCGGCCGACAGCGTGGCCGACGTCGTCGCCCGCTACCGAGAAACGGTCAGGCGCGCGAACGAACTGCTCGACGGGTGCACCGATCTCGGCGCGCCGATTCCTCGACCGCGACCGGAACGTCCCGCTCCCAGCATCCGGTGGGCACTCACCCACATGATCGAGGAGACCGGCCGTCACGCGGGCCACGCGGACATCCTCCGCGAACTGATCGACGGCGCGACCGGGCGCTGATCCACCTTCTCCAGGACAGGACCACATGATCACCGCAACACGCCTGTTGTCGCGCCGCTTCTTCCGATCCGCGCGCACGGTGGCGACCGTCACGCTCACCCTCCTGCTCGCGATCGGCACCGCAGCCTGTTCCACGCCGACAGCCGGCGACGTTCCCCCCTACGCCGTCGCAACCCAGGACGACCCCCAGTTCAAGAACACCTTCCGACACGAGTTCTCCGACGTCGACGGCGTCCGTATGCACTACGTGACCGGCGGCAGCGGCACGCCGGTAGTGCTGATACACGGTTGGCCGCAGACCTGGTACGGCTGGTGGCCGATCATGCCGGCGCTCGCCAAGAACCACACCGTCTACGCTGTCGATCTTCCCGGACTGGGCGACAGCACCGGCTCACCGACCGGCTACGACAAGGCCACTCTGGCGCGGTACGTCCACACGCTGATCGCCGACCGGCTCGGGATACGTGACGCCCGCGTCGTCGGGCACGATTTCGGCGCCGCGGTAGCCTTCCAGTACGCCAGCCAATTCCCCGACGACACCGCCCGCCTCGGCTACTTCGACCTGCCGCTACCCGGGCCCAGGATCGATGCGTCCACGTACCGCTCACTGAGCTGGCACATCGCCTTTCACTCCCAGCGACGGGTCCCCGAGGCGGTCGTACGCGACGACGTCCGCGAGTACCTGGCACTGTTCTATCCCCAGGTCTCGTTCGGCGGCACGGCGTTCGGCGGCACCTCTGATCGGTCCCCGTTCTCCGACACCGAGATCAACGAGTACGCACGGACCTACAGCCGGCCAGAGGTCCTGTCGGGCGGCTTCGAGCTCTACCGCGCCCTCGACAAAGACGTCCGCGACACCGCGGCGGCGGCACCGGTACGTGTCCCGACCCTGCTCATGACCGCCCAGGGGCAGCTCGACGCGATCCGGGCCACAGTGGCCCCGCGCATGACCAAGATCGTGCGCGCGGTGGACGTGCCGCACGCGGGGCACTGGCTCGTCGAGGAGAACCCCCAGTTCGTCACGGCGGAGCTGGTGCGCTTCCTCGACGGATGAGCCCGGTTCCCGCTCGTGGTCGGCGGCCCCTATGGTAATCACCGACGCGAGGGATGCCCCGTGCGGAACGAACGTGGACCAGGCGTCGGCGCGGCTACGGGTCCGTGCCCGTGTACAAACTGATCCCCGGGCCCGCTGCGTGGGCGATGAATGGGCGAAATGGCGACGTAGCGCGAATCGTCGACGACGTGGAGCGACCTTCCGGTAGTAACAGCGGCTATCCAAGCCCCGTCACCAACCGGAAGGTCTGCCGCCGTCGTACGCCACCGCTCCTGCCGCTGTCCCCCTCAACGAAGAAACCGCCTGCTCATGTGTGGCCCGCCGCTATGGCCACGGAGCGCGGCGCCCGGCCCGGACGCGCTGCTACACCACCGACATGACCGACGCCGAACGGCAGGCCATCGAGCCTCTCATGCCTCAACCGGCCTGCTTACATGGCAACGGCGGGCGCCCCGAGAAGTGTGGAGGGGACGCTGTCGTGGATCTCCCGGCGCAGGCGCTGCGTCCGCGACTACGAGCGCTGATCCGAGCACCACGAAGCGATGGTGCTGTGGTCGTTGATCATCTGATGGGGCGTCGAGTCGTCCGTGCTGCCGGCCGACCGCCTCCCACAAGGGGCGCGCCCTTGGATACCGCTATGCGTCCTTCGCGGACCGCACCATCTTCAGCAGGTAGCTGATGTCCTTGTCGAAGGTGATCTCGCGCAGGATGGTGGTCGGCTGTCCCTCGTCCATCCGCCAGATGAAGGTATACAGTGCCGGCACGTCGTTTTCGACCCGCCGCATGATGATCGCCGCGTGGTCGCCGAAGTCGGTAGTGGCCGGGAAGGTGATGTCGTCTATGGACTCACCCACCGACTGGCCTTGTTCGCGCAGCGCGCGGAAGCGCGCCATGAACTGGGCCTTGGTCAGGGTGATCGTCTGGCCGGACTCATCCACCCGCACGTTTTCGAATTCCGGGTCATACAGCTGATCCAGTTGGTCCACGTCCATGGCCAGTCCGGCCTGGAGGTAGGTCCGCATGCTGTCCACGAGTGCCTGGTTCAAGATCTACACCTCGCGCTATAACGACGTTATAGAACCAATGTAACACAGTTATACAATGGGTGCCGTGGATGCCGAGACGATCGTGAAGCAAGCCCTGACGCTGCTGAAACAGGAAGGTCTGACCGGGGTGACCTTCCGCAGGCTCACCACCAGCCTGCAGGTCAAAGCCCCCGCCATCTACTGGCGCTTCAACGACAAGCAGGAACTCCTGGAGGCGATGGCCGAAGCCATCTTGCAAGAACAATTCGCCGAGCTCGCGCCACTGCCTTCAGGCCAGTCCTGGCGGCCATGGCTGGCCGCCATCTTCCACCGCCTGCGCCAGGCAATGCTGGCCTACCCCGACGGCGCCCGAGTCGTGGCCGGCGCCCGACCACCCGGCACACCCACCCTCGCCCGCATCGCCGAACACGCACTCCGCACACTCGAAGACCGCGACCTGCCCCTGGCTGAGGCGGCGAACATCGTCTTCACCGGCACCCACTACACCCTCGGCCACGTCATCGAAGAGCAGGACTCCGCAGGCGCCCACACCATGGACGCCCGGACCGCCGAACAGTTCGCGCAGACATTCCCCACCATCGCCCGTGCCCTGGCGGAAGGCCGCCGCGCCGGACTTACCCCCGACGACATCTTCAATGCGGGCGTATCCCTGATCATCGGAGACCGCGACATGCGGTAGCCCAGGATGTGTCCACCGTCCCTCGGTCCATGGCCAGAAGTTCGGAACAGGCACTCAACGATCAGTTTGTTCACGGAGCCTCAGGGATGCCCGCTGGCGGCCGACGATGTCGCGCGCCTGCCACCGTTCCAGCGCCAGCACGTCCATGTGATCGGAATACCCCTCCCGACCTCGCCCCGCTGGCATGCGCCGGCTACCCAATCCTGATGAACCCGACCGGGATTGATCGGGCCGGCGGCCTTGGCCGGGCTCGGCCCGTGACTTGGATGAGCAAACGCACTTCCTGGCGCCGGGAGTCGCTGCGGAGGCGCGGATTGAGGCGCGCCCCAGATGGTGATGCAGCTTGGCGAGGGCGCGGTCGATGGGGAGTTCGGGGTCGCGTAGCGCCAGCGCGCCAGCGGCGTCCCCCAGTTGTAGGAGCCTGCTGACAAAGGCTTAAGCGCTCGTGCGTGCTTCGGCGGTGTTCTTGAGGTCTTTCAGCCAGGACTCAAGACCTCTTCCGAGGAAGTCGGTGGCGAGTGGCACGTTGGTTTCGATCTGGTCGCCCGCATGGGTCTCCTCGGTGCGTACGAGGACGCCGCCCTTGACCTTGGTGAAGGTCCAGACGTGGACGCCCCGGTCGATGCGCAGTCCTTCGCCGATCGCCGGCCCGGTCCAGCGGATGCACGCATGGTGCCGAAGCTGGCGGACGGTGGAGGTGATGACCAGCGTGGTGGGCGCGCTGACGGGAGTGGCGGGCACCGGGGTGGTCCACCGGAAGCGCGAGTTCTTGCGGAGCGGGCCAGGGTCGAGGCGCTTCATGCTGGTCACGGGCTTCTGCCAGGCGGGCCAGCCTTCCACATCGGTCTGCAGTTTCCAGATGGTGCTCAGCGGCGCCTTGATCAAGGTCTCGGTGCGGTACCGGATCTTCGCGGTGGAGTCGACACCTTTCCCGCGGCACTGGAGTCCACCACCGTGGTGAGCGGCGGCGTGGTGGATGGCCGGGGGCTCCGCGGTGACGGCCTGCGCGGCGGAGATGTCGCCTGCGAATACGCCGGTCGCGGCGAGCGAGATCGTGAGCGCGGTGATGCGCGCGCGGGTCGGGAATCGCTGCTCGGAGGAGTTCGGCAGGTTGTTGCTGGACATGGTCATCGAGCTTCCTGATGAGTATTGAGGAAAGGGGGCACGCTGCTTCAGCGCCGGGCTCGACGGATGGCCACGATGAGTGCGGCGGAGGCGGCGACGATCAAAGCGACGAACGCGGGGTGAATGTCCTTGGACAGGCTCGGCGCGCCGTCGGGCCGCGTCCGCCAGACGACGAGCGGGATCGCGTACGTGACGGCGAGGAGCGCGGCCGCCCGGCGAACCGTCCGATCGCGGACGCGGCGGAGAGCGCCGACCAGCGCGATCGTGACCGGGACGCCCGCCAGCAGGGCGAACTGGCCGAGCACCATCACGGGGACCGCCCAGGAGGAGATGGTCACCGCCGGCGGGATGCGCCGGTCGGTGCGGGCGGGTGGCGTGGACACGGCCGTCATGATGTTTCCGTTCGGGTGGGAAAGCGGCGGGTCATCGCGGGGACCGAGGCGAACCTGGCCGCCGGTGGAAGGGAGGGGTGAGAAACCTTCACCGTGTGAGATCGCCGGGACGGTGACGTAGGTGATGGAATGCGGTCCTGAGTTCGGAGACCAGAAGATCTGGCTGTTCCAGACCGGGGAAGTGGCCGCCGCGGTCCAGCTCGTGCCATGACCGGAGGTCGTGGTAGCGGCGCTCGGCCCAGCGCCGGGCGGTCGGCCACGGCTCGGCGGGGAAGAGCGAACAGGCGGTGGGCACCGTCACCGGTTGTTCGTTCTCTTCTTCGGCGCTGCGTGGTACCCACCGCATGGCCTCCCAGTACCAGCGAGCGCTGGAGGCGCCGGTCCCGGTCAGCCAGTACAGGGCGATGTTGTCCACTTGTTGCGACGGGCTCACCCCGCCGCCGGCCTCCGGTCGGGTGTCGGAGTAGGCGGCGAACTTCTCACCGAGCCACGCCGCCAGGCCGGCAGGCGAGTCGAGCAGGGAGTAGCCGAGCGTCTGCGGGCGCGTGCTCATGATCATCCCGAAGCCGTATCCGTCCGCGAGATGAGTGTCGCGCCGCTCCAGCATGCGTTGTTCCGCCGGGTCCGGCGAGATCCTGTCGTCCGGCAGGGGAGAGGCGATCGGCATCGTCAGGTGCAGGCCGGCGACTCGCTCGGGCACCACGCGTGCCAGTTCGGTGCTGACGAACGCGCCCCAGTCTCCGCCGTGCGTGCCGAACCGCTCGTAGCCGAGCACGGTCATCAGTTCGGCCCACGCCCGCGCCGTGCGGGCGGGGTGCCAGCCGCGCTCGCGTGGACGATCGCTGAACCCGAACCCTGGCAGGGCCGGGACGACGACGTGGAAGGCGTCACTCGCGGAACCGCCATGGGCGACCGGATCGCTGAGCGGCCCGAGGACGTTCTCGAATTCGAGGACGGAGCCCGGCCAGCCGTGGGTCAGCAACAGGGGGAGCGCTGTGGGCTCGGGCGAGCGTACGTGCCAGAACGCGATCCGCAGGCCGTCGAGGCGCACGCGGTAATGCGGAATCGTGTTCCACTGCTCTTCCCTGGCCCGCCAGTCGTGCTGTCGCCAGGTGTCCAGCAGCGTGCTCAGCCGGTCCAACCCGATACCCTGCGTGGCGTCCGGCACCGTTTCCGGCTCGGGAAGCCGAACCCCGTCAAGACGAGCCCGCAGGTCCGCCAGGTCGCGGTCAGGAATGCGCATGGGGAAAGGCTCGATCTCCGGCGTTGTCGCCGCGTTTTCAGACATGGACGAAACCCTAGAAACCGGTCACCCCCGGGTCCATGCGTGAGATTGCCGGGAGAGCGGTCAGGAATTGCGATATGCCGAGGGACGGGTGCCGGTGTGCCGCAGGAAGGCCGTCGACAGAGCACCGGGACTGGCGAACCCGCAGAGCGGCGCGATCTGGGCGACCGCGAGGTCGGTATCCCGCAGCAGGCGTTGCGCCTTCTCGATCCGCAAGCGAATGAGGAACCGGTGGGGCGTTTCTCCTGTTGCTCGGTTGAACACGCGAACAAGGTGATAGACGCTGAGATACACCTCGTCCGCGATGTCCGCCAGGGTGAGCGGTTCGGCCAGCCGGTCACGCATGACGGCGATCGCCGCGCGGACGCGTGCGTCCTCCCGTACCGGCGTCCGTTGACCAGGTAACCGGGAATGGCGGGTGAGCAGGTGCGCGGCCAGGAAGGCGGCCGCGGACTCGGCGTACAGGTCACCGGTCTCGTCCGCGGAGCCGACGGCGCGGACAGCCTCCTCGATCAGCGGATCGCCGGCGGCCACGGACGCCGCCATGCTCGCGTAGTCCACCGCGCGGCCACCCAGCTGCTCGGCGGTCCGTTCGACGGTGCCGCGCGGGATATGGACCTGCACGCTGCGCAACGGGCCGTCCGCGCGATAGCGGCGGACGGCGGGCCGGTCCGGGATGCCCAGTTCGAGCCGCCCCGGTACCCAGGTGTGGCGGCTCCATCGACCATCGGTCCGCGTCTCCATCACGGTCCGGCCCCCTACGGGCAGTATCAGGTGCACGTCCGCCGCGGCCGGCAACTCCATGTCCTCGACCAGCGGGACGTGGTCGAACCGTTGCGCAAGCAAGGACTGCCAGCCGAGGTCCTCCCAGCTGCAGTGCGTCCGCCGAACGTATCGATCCATGTCGAAACCGGCATAGGACTGGAGATCGAAATGAACGGAGTCGAACACCATACGGCCGAGGCTAGTCAGTTCCTGTGGCCGGCTGAACCGCTACCTCCTGCGCTCCCATGTTCGGCGCGTGGCTTTCAGCCGGCTGCCAGAACCTCCACGCCGCGTGCCGTGAGCTGCTCGACGACTGCGTGGCCGGGATCGGCGTCGGTGATCAGTCCGCTGATCTCCTCCCAGGGCAGGACGCGGAACCGTGAAGCCGTGCCGATCTTCTCCGACGAGGCGAGGATGTAGGTGTCGGCGGCCCGTGCGGCCAGGGCGCGCTTCATCGCGGCCTCCTCGGCGTCGCCGGTGGTCAGTCCCGCCTCGGGATGGACGCCGGTGACGCCGAGCAGGCAGAGGTCAGCCGAGACGTTCTGGGCCGCCTCCACCGCGGCGGCACCGCAGGCGACCGCCGAGTGTTTGAAGATGCGGCCGCCGAGCAGGAAGACCTCGGCCTGCGGATGCTCCAGCAGCGCGGCGGCGATGGTCGGGCTGTGGGTGATCACGGTGCAGGCCAGGTCCGGTGGAAGCGTGTGGGCGACGGCCAGGGCGGTGGTGCCGCCGTCCAGGATCACGGCGCTGCCCGGCCGTACCAGCGCCGCGGCCGCCGCGGCGACCTTCCGTTTGCCGTCGGGGGTGACGGTCTTGCGGGCGGTGTAGTCCGCCACGGCAGGGGAGACGGGTAGCGCTCCGCCGTAGACGCGGTGGCAGAGGCCCTCGGCGGCCAGGTCGCGGAGGCCGCGCCGCACGCTGTCCTCGGAGATGCCCAGGTCCGCGGCGACGTCCTTGGCGACGATCTTGCCTTCGCGGGCGAGCAGGGCCAGCAGGTGGTCACGCCGTTCAGCAGCCAGCATGCACGTTCTCTCCAGTTCTTGCACGTTTCTGCATGTATCGTAGCGCGTCATGACCGACAAGCCGATGCTCATCCTGATCGCCGGGCCCTACCGCTCCGGCACCGACGGCGACCCGCAGGCCATGGCCGCCACCCGACCCGGCATCGACGTCCCCGACCACCGCGGCCGCACCGGCCTCGACCGCGTCGGGCGCGATCTGGACCGCAACTCCGACGTCGTGGTCCGCGACGTGGAGCTCACCTCCCAGGGCTGGCACGTCCTGCGCCGCACCACCTTCGACTACCGGCGCCGCGACGGACGCTGGGTCACCCAGCAGCGCGAGACCTATGACCGCGGCAACGGCGCGGTCATCCTGCCCTATGACACCGACCGCGGGCGCGTGCTGCTCACCCGCCAGTTCCGCTACCCGGCCTACGTCAACGACCACCCCGACGGCATGCTCATCGAAGCCGCGGCCGGACTGCTCGACGGCGACGACCCGATCGCCGCCATCCGGCGCGAGGCCGCCGAGGAACTCGGCATCACGCTCGGCCCGCTCACCCACGTCCTCGACGCCTACATGAGCCCAGGCTCGGTCACCGAGCGCCTGCACTTCTACGCCGCCCCCTACACGCCGGCCGACCGCACCGCACACGGCGGCGGGCTGGAGGAGGACGGCGAGGACATCGAAGTGCTCGAACTGCCCTTCACCGACGCCCTCGCCATGGTCCGCGACGCACGCATCACCGACGGCAAAACCATCCTGCTGCTGCAATGGGCCGCCCTGGACGGCCCCTTCGCCCCCGCCGTGAGCACCGACTGACACCACCGCACCCCGCCCAACCCTGCTCCAGAAAGAGGATCAAGAGGCGGATGAGGGGGTGCCTCAGGCCCGCCCGGATCGATCTGCTGGTCCAGCCCCTCCGGGTGTGAGTGGTTGAGGAACAGGCGAGGTGATGGGGCGGCCGGGGTCGGGCAACAGGTCGCGGGGGGCGCCCGCCACGGCGAGATGAGATGAACGCGTACTATCTGGCCTTGCCGCTCTGTGATCAGGGCAGACTGCGACCGAACCGTCACACGGGAGACGCCACGCATGAACACGCCACCATCACCGCCTGCAGTGGAGCGGACTGACGGATCATCCGTCCAGATCGGCGCTCTCGTTCCGTTGACTCGGCCTGGCTGGGTCGAGGCAGGCCAACATTTGCTCGCCGGACTCGAGCTGGCCGTTCGCGACGTCAATGACGCCGGCGGGATCGTCGGAAGACCGCTCGAACTGGTGGTCCGGGACACCGCGGCTGATCCGCAGCGGGCCGCGGCGGCCGTGGATGAATTGGCTCGCCTGGGCGTGGCCGCCTTGGCGGGGGAGTATCACAGCGTGGTCGCTCGCACCGCTGCGGCCAGGGCCGACGCCCTCGGCCTGCCGTACCTCTGCTCTTCAGCGGTTCTCGACACGCTCACCGAACAGCCGACGGAATGGGTCGCGCGCGTCGCCCCGGCGCAGTCCCACGGCTGGCAGATCTACGCGGACTTCCTCCTCGGCGCGGGCCACAGGCGGATCGCCGTAGCTGCCCAGCCGAGTGTCTACTGGGCATCCGGGGCCCGCATTCTGCGGGACTACCTCGCTCCGCACGGCGGCACCGTCATCGAACTCGACATGGGCGCGCTCGCCCCTACGGCCGTGTGCGACGAACTCGTCGGCAATCGCGCGACGGCCCTCCTTCTTCTGGTCGGCCACCCGGAGCCGGCCGTGTCGATCGTCAAATCTGTCCGCCGTGACCCGCGCCTGGCCGAGATCATGATCGGTGCTCCGGCCGGGCAGCCGGAGTTCGCCGAATGGGCGAGGTTGCTGAGCGACGACGGCGCCGCGATCCCGTTCTTGCGCTACCTGCCCGAGAGCCTCAGCCCACTCGGGGCGCGAGTCGAGAAGGTCCTGCGCGAACGGCTGGCCGCGGCGCCCTCCTTCGTCGCCTTCGAGGGCTACGACACGGTCACCGTCCTCGCTGATGTGCTGCGGTCTGGCGGCGTGGACCGGGCGAGCACTGCCGAAGCCTGGTCGCGCGTTGCAGTCGAAGGCACCCGCGGGAAGATCCAGTTCTCCCGCACGCCAGGCATCAGCGTTTGGCAGTGGGTTTGGGCGCCGGTCCAGGTGGTCGACCGAGATCCGGCGGCACCCGATCGCTTGCGGATCCTTCACACCGGCTGAGAGAGCACAGCCGTCCGACTGCCCAGAAAGTCAATGCGGGGCGTGTCGACCGCCTCTGACGCTGACCGAGGTGCTCCAGACGAGGTAGACCGACAGCGCGACGATGCAGGTCAGATCGACCACCGTGCTGAAGGGCGCGAGGTCGGCACGCAGGTCGGGGTTCGGCAGGATCAGCAGGAGGAAGGTCGACTTGCCCGCCACCGCGGCGATCGCGGCAGCCCGCCGCGCCGGCGGGAAGAAGGCCGCCCAGATCAGGGCCGCGCCCAGCAGCAGTTGGAGCATGCCCCGGTGCTGAAGCAGTGCCAGCGTCATCGGTTCGGGGGCGATCACCCCGTAGGTCCATTCCAGCGCGTACGAGGTGACCAGTGCGAGGGCGGGGAGGGTGGTGACCAGCCCCATCGCCACGAGGGCGACGCGAAGCGCGGTCTCACGAGTGGCAACTGAGCTCATGGCACACTCCGATCATCAGCGGTGCTGACGATCATAGTAACTGATGATCGGTGCTATGACGTATGTTGCCCTCATGAGAGAACCGACCCCGGCCGCGCAGCTGGTCACCTCGGCGACCAGCCACATGATGCTCCGTCTCGGCGACGCCGCCCGCGCAGTGATCGGTAACGCGCTGGACAGCTGGTCTCTCACCGGTCGTGACCTGCGCGTCCTGAGCGTCGCCCACGGTGAGGGGCTGTCCCAGCGCGAACTGGGCCGGCTCACCGGCATGGACCGGACGACCATGGTGGCGGTCGTGGACAAGCTGGAGCGGCTGGGTTACGCGCACCGTGAACGCGACCTCGCTGATCGAAGGAAGTACCTGGTCAGGCTGACCGATGCCGGCACGAAGGTGGTGGACGAGGCGCTCGATCAGTTGTCCAAGGCGGAGGCGGAGTTCCTGTCGCCGCTCAACGCAGCCGAACAACGGCAGCTCAATCGTCTGCTCGCCCGGCTCTATGAGAAACACGATCCCGCCTGCGATCCGTTGTGAGCGGCGGTGGGCTAAGACGCTGACCGCGATTTGCTGACGAACCAGGGCATCGAGCAGACTCGGCCAAGATCTGCCGGTGCGCTCTCCGCCGTGGTGCCTCCATCGATCCCAAGACTGCGGCGTCGAACACGTCAAGATCTGAGGGGAGGAAGCGGCCGATGGTCCATCGAGGCGGCTGGGTGCGGAAATCAGCGGTAGCGACCTGTGGCTTCTGCGCCTGTCAGTGGTCGGTGATGAGGATCTTCCGCTCGGCCCGGTACCGCGTTGACCGCGGTAGAGAGCTTGACGTTCCATTCCGGATGGCCCCTGTATCCCCCTCCTGAGTAGGGGCTACTCATGTGCCGGGGATCTTGGGTGGCCACACTCGGTGGGAACGGAGGTGGCTCATGCGGTATCGGCTTGACCCGGCGGCCGAGGCCGAGGCGGCGCGCGGCAACCTGCTCGGCGGCCTCTACACCGGCGGCATGGCCTCGCTCGTCTTCGCCTACATGAGCGGCCGGGTTCCTGCGGTGACCGTCGGCGTGCGGATCCCCCGCGACTTCGAGCTCTTCCCCTGGCTGGCCGGCGGCACCGGCCTGGCCTCCGCACTGTTCACCGTCGCGCTGGTCGTGCGCGTGGTCCGCTGGCAAATCGCGCTGTCGCAGCAACGGCGGGCGCGCGATCCGGCCAAGGCGCTGCTGCTGCCGCCCTCGGCCGAGCACGGCGCCGCCCTGCGGCAGTCGCGGCCCGGCCGTACCACGCTGGGCAACGTCTTGATTGACTTCGTCAAAGGGGCCTTTCGCCGCTGCGGGTACGTGCACCTGCTGCGCAGCGCCGCCTCCGTGCGCCACTCCGAGCTGGCGCGGATGCGGCGCGCCGGGACGCTCGGGGAGCTGTTCATCGCCTCCGACCGACGCATGCTCCGCGAGCTCGACGCGCGGCCCTTCGAGCCGCTGCCCAGCGGTTTCCGCACCATCAGGGGCACCGGCGGCAAAGGTGTGCGCGTCTGGGACCGCAAAGGCAGCTACCCCATGTCCGCCTACCTGTGCCACGGCGCCTACTGGAAACGCGCCGTCGACACCTTGCTGGGTCTCGCCGACCTCGTCGTCATCGACCTGTCGGGCTTCCAGAAGGAGAACATCGGCACCGGCTACGAACTTCAGCGCGTCATCGACCGCTACCCCGTCCACCGCGTCGTCGTTCTCGCCGACACCGGCAGCGACACCTGCTATCTGGCCACGCACATCAGGCACGCCTGGTCGAGGATGGCGCCCGACTCGCCCAACGCCGGCGACGGCACCAGAAGCCTGCTGGTCAGCCAGATCGCCGTCGGCGGACAGGCGGCCACCCACCACTTACTGGCCCACGCGCACAAACGACTGAGGTGATCGACGGTGTCCGCCCCGCGTGCCGAGCTGTCCACGCCGCCCGCCCCCGGCAACGACCTGGCTCCGGTGATCGAGCTCTACAAGATCGCGGTGGAGATGGCCGACCGGATCTCGGCCCGGCGCACCCTGGCCAACGCCTTCTTCCTGTCCATCCAGAGCACGCTGCTGTCGGTCGCAGCGCTGCCGCTGTTCACCAGCGCGCGATCGTGGCCGGTTTCGGTGGTGTTCGCGCTGGTCGGGGTGGTGCTGTCGGGCACGTGGTGGGTGCAGTTGCGCCAAAGCGGCCGCGGCGCCGGACCTACCCGCCTGCCACCGCGTCGAGCAGGATCCGCGCGAGCTCGCGTGGCTGGGAGAACATCGGCCAGTGGCCGGTGTCCATCTCGACCAGCCGCCAGTGCTCGCTGGTCAGCAGCTCGACCACGTCGTCGCTCGGCTTGTCGCCGTCGAGCAGGCATTTGACGTACGTCGCCGGAAGCCGGCCGAGCGGGCCCGCCAGTACGGCCGGCTCGGTCAGCGTGGCCCCCGGGTGTGGTGTCGAGCCGCGCACGATCCGGGCGATCTGCTCTCCGGTGAGGCCCTGACCGTCGTAGTCGCCCGCGACCAGCGGCGACCAGAAGCCCCCGTTCTCGGCGATCGAGGCCTCCACCATGGTCCGGCCGTGAACCGACCAGCGGGACACGAACGACTCGCCGTCGGCGGGAACGTTGGAGTCGACGAAGACCACGCGGGCCAGCCGGTCGCCGATCCGCTCGGCGGCCTGACCGACCGGGATGCCCGAGTAACTGTGCCCGACCAGGATGACGTCGCGCAGATCGTGGCGTCCGACCTCGTCGACGATGTCCTGGACGTGAGTCTGCTGCCCAGCTGGCAGGCCGCGCCTGTCGGCGAGGCCGGACAGCGTCAACGGGTGGGCGCCGTGGCCGGCCGCACGCAGCTCCGGCACCACCTCGTCCCACGCCCACGATCCGAACCACGCGCCCGCGACCAGTACGAATTCCGCCATGGTGGAAAGGTAGCGGAACGGTCCGACAACCTCGCTGCCGATCGCTGCGCCGGGCTTCACACAGGCGCATCGCAGCAGACCGATCCCACCGGCGCCGATGCCCTGTCCGTCCTCCTGCTGGTTTCCGAGCTTCCGGGGGCTTGGCAGCGTTTCTGCATCAGGTGGGGAATGGCGCATCACGTAGCAGCAGGGCCGCTTGCACCCGGTTGGTGCAGTTCAGTTTGGCGAGGATGCGGCTGACGTAGGTCTTGACGCTGGCCTCGGTCATGTGGACGCGCCGCGCCACCTGGGCGTTGGACAGGCCCTGTGCCACCAGGGCGAGGATGTCGGCTTCGCGCGCGGTGAGGGCGGCCAGCCGGCGGGCGGCGTCGCGTCCGCGCTCGTCGTCGCCCGGCGCCGCCATGTCGAGCACCTGGCGGGTCACAGCCGGCGACAGGTACGCCTGCCCGGCATGCGCGGCACGGACCGCGCGGATCAGCTCGTCCGGGGTACACGTCTTCAGGACGAACCCGGACACGCCTTGCCGCACCGCCCGCCGTACGTTGTCCTCGTCGCCGAAAGCGGTGAGCAGCACCACACGCGTCCCGACGAGTTCGGCGGCGGCGTCCGGGCCGTCCATCACTGGCATCGCGATATCCAGGAGCGCGACGTCAATCTGGTGCCGGCGGGCGGCCTGCACCGCTTCGCGTCCGTCGCGCGCGGTGGCCACCACCTCGATGTCCCCTGCCGATTCCAGGACAGTGCGGATGCCGGTGGCGATGAGGGGCTCGTCATCGGCGATCAGCGTCTTGATCATGAGGTGGCCCCCGCGAGGACCGGCACCAGAGGGAGCATCGCGACGAGCCGGAATTCGCGCGGTCCTGGGTGGACGCGCAGCAGGCCACCTGCCGCGGCGACGCGTTCGGTCAGCCCGTGCAGGCCGCTGCCGCCGCCGACGGAGGAGAGAGGACGGCGGGGCATCGGGTTGGCCACCGCGATCAGGAGCGCGTCGGGTTGCCAGTCGAGTGACACGGTGATCGACGTGCTGGACGCGTGCTTGACCGCGTTGGTCAGCCCTTCCTGGACGACCCGATAGGCGGCGTGGGACGCCCTCGGGTCGGTGAGCGGGACGGCCTCGCCGGACGTCTCGATCGTCACCGTGGCACCTGCGGCCCGGGACCGGGCGACGAGGTCGTCGATGTCGTCCAGGCCAGGGGCGTCATGGTCGCGCAGCGCGTTGACCACCTCGTGGAGTTCGGTCGCGGCGGCACGGGCGGTGTCCGCCAGGCCGCCCACTGCCCGCTGCTGGTCGGGGGGCAATGGGCCCACCTGCAGCGCGGCGGCCTGCACGGACACCAAGCTGAGCAGGTGGCCGAGCGAGTCGTGCATGTCGTGGGCGATGCGCAGCCGCTCGCGTAGCCGTTCCTGCTCGGCGATCAGAGCCCTTTCCCGGCGCATGTGCTCACGCTGCTGGGCCACGTACCGGCCGGCGAGCAGCGGCAGCGCGGTCAGGATGACAACGCGGGCCAAGCTGATCCACGGTTCCTCAGCGCCGGGGGATCGCTGCACGGCCAGCAGCAGGACGCACACATATGCACTGAGGGCGCATGCCGCCACCACCACATCTCTCCGTGCGGAGATGCGGTGCCCGGCCTGGAAGCCGGTGCAGACCAGCAGGGCCAGCGAACCGCCGGTGAGCACCGCCAGCGCCAGCGCCGAGAAGAAGGCCGCGAACGGCAGGCGGTTCATCGCCGCCATGGTGAGCGCCACCGCCACGGCGTACGCGGCGAGCGTCCAACCCTGCGTCCGGTCCAACCACAACAGCGCCGTGTCCGCGACCACGACCGCAGCGATGAGCGCATACCTGGACATAGGCCTCACCTTACTCATCGCACCTCGTGGCACTCATAGTCAACTTTGGTAAACAGTCATCGATGACCTTCGGGGGCAGACCCCCGCTGTCCGCGACTCCTAACGTTCTGCGCATGCTCAAGACACTCCTGGGGCTGGCCCTCCTCACGACACCGGTCAGCGCCCCGACGCCGCAGCCGTCCCTGCAGTGGAGCGCCTGCCCCATCGCGAACGCGCCCGAGCTCCAGTGCGCGGACCTGCCCGTCGCCCTGTCGCCCAACAGCGACCGGAAGATCACCCTGAAGGTCGCCCGCCTGCCCGCCACCGGCACCAAGAAAGGATCCGTGCTGGTCAACTTCGGCGGCCCGCAGGGATACCAGATCGCCTCGCTGGGCTCACGCACCCAGATCTTCGACAAGATCCGTACGTCGATGGACGTCGTGACGTGGGACCCTCGCGGCTATCCCGGGCTCAGCGGCGCGGTGCTGCAGTGCGACTGGGGTTTCGTGCGAACCCCGGCGTTCCCTGCCGACCAGGCCGAGTTCGACCGGCTCGCCGCGGCGAACAGGACCAGGGGCGACAAGTGCCGCAACACCGACCCTGAGCTCTTCGACCACATGGACTCGGCCTCCGACGCCCGCGACGCCGACGCCGTCCGCCAAGCGCTCGGCGAGGACAAGATGAACTTCCTGGGTCTGTCGTACGGCGGAACGATCGCACAGTCCTACGCCCGTCTGTTCCCCCACCGCGTGCGTACGATGTACATCGACGGCACCAGAAACCACAGCCTCCGCAACTGGGAACGGGAACTCGACACCGTGGCCCGTGAGACCGAGCGCTTCATGGACCGGTTCTTCGCCTGGGCCCCCGCCGGGACGGAGAAACGCTGGCGGGCACTGATCGCCAAGGCCGACCGTGAGCCGATCCCCGCCCCGAAAGCCGACGCCCGCTTCGACGGCACACAGTTGCAGGCGATCGCGTTCCTCAAGCTCCGACCTGGCCCCGCAAGCTGGGGCACCTTCATGGCAGCCATCACGGCCGCCGAGGCCGGCGACGCCTCGGGCTTCGCGCTGTCGAGCCGCCAGCCCTACCCGGGCGCCCCGGGCGGAGGCTACAAGGAGTGCCTGGACCTCCCCCGCCCCGCCGACCAGCGCGACGTCGCGCGCACGACCAAGCGGCTGCGCGCCATCGCGCCCAACACCGGCGCCTCTTTCGCTCTCGCCTGGCACCTGCCACTCAGCTGCGCCGGTTGGCCGACTCCGGTGACCAACCCACCCACGCCGATGCCTCGTACGCTGCCGCCGATGCTGGGCGCTGGCACCTGGCAGGACTATGAGTCCACCCGCCGAGTGGTTGAGCAGATCCCCGGCAGTCGCACGATCGAGCACGACGGCCCCGGACACAACCTCTTCGGCGCGATGGCCAACCCCTGTGTCATCGACCACGTCAGCAGATACGTCACCGAGCGTCGGCTGCCGGCCCGGGGGGCCACATGCCCGTGATCCGGCGGGAGCCAAGCCGCCGGAAATGCTGGTGGATCGCGGGCACGGTCACCGCGGTCCTCCTCACCACCGCGGTGGTGCTGACCGCGATCGCTTTCCCGTCTGTCGCGGCCACCATCTGCCCCGGTTGTTACGGCCTGGAGCGGCTCCAGCCTGGCGTGTACGCCGAACCCGGCCTGTCGCCGGCCGAGCGCCGGCAGGTGACCGAGGTCATCGGGCAGGCGAACAAGCGGGTACGTGACTTCTTCGGAGGACGGAAAAGCTCTCCGGACATCCTCGTGTGCCTGTCTGACGACTGCTACCGCAGGATCGGCGGCGGTCGCGAACGCGGCATCGCCGTGCTCAACCGGTCGGTGATGCTGTCCCCACGCGGCGTTGATCCTGTGATCGCCTCGCACGAACTGACCCACGTGGAACTTCACGCCCGTCTCAATGGAGCCGAAGTCCCACAGTGGTTCGACGAGGGCCTGGCCGTCCTGGTCAGCGACGACCCCCGATACCTCGCCCCGACCGGCGACCGCTGCCTGCTCGACTCCCGCCGGCCCCTGCCGGCCACGCTCGACGACTGGCTGCGCGCGGCATCAGCGGACCCCCAGTTGTACGCCAAAGCCGTCTGTCAGGTGAGTCGTTGGGCAGGGACGAACGGCGGGAAAGAGGAGGTACGAACCCTCATCGAACGGCTGTCAACCGGACAGGCCTTCCCGGACATCCAGCTGCCAGCCGCAGCCGCAACCACAGCGTGATCGCCAAGGCGGAGGAGATCGGCCCCCGTTGATCCCTCGCCCTCGTCGTCACCGGCCCACGCGGGTTGGGCCAGGTGACGTCCCGTGGACGGTCCTCGCCGACCCGGCGGGCAACGAGTTCTGCGTCCTCCCTCCGCCTCACTCCGCGCTGACGCGGAGCCTCTTCATCTGCGGGTCGTGCAACGGCTCCTCGGCGGCGTCGTCGCCACCGCCGTCGAAGGAGGTTCGCCCCAAGCGTCCGTGGACGGCCAGGCCGTCGCCGGGAGGCGGGACGGCACCACCGCATACGGCTACCAGTGGGCCGACGACCGGAGCGACATCGACCGCAAGCACCGTTCTCCGCGGGTTCGGGTGGTCTGCCGGCCCGGCGCGCGGAAGCTCACGGACCTGAAGAAGGTCGCGATCTCCCTGGAGACCCTCACGGGCAGTGTGGAGGCCGCGAAGATCGCCGGACGCGAGGTGCTCACCAAGGTCGGCGACGATGCCCTCGGTGCCGGGGTGTCTCGGTCCGCAAGAAGGTGTCTCAAGGCCCCTCCGCTGCTCTGGCCGTCGCGGCGGCGTGCTCATCAGCGGTCATGCCGCGGTCGGGGAAGCGCTGGTTGAGGTCGTACTGATCGTCAGCCCACTGCTGGTAGTCCCGCCGGACGGCGAGCTCGTCGGAGTCGGCGATGCGGGCGATATCGGCCCAGGTCACCCCAGCCAGCAGCGCGTGGTGGACGTTGGAGGGATGGCGCACGGTGCGCGCGATGCTCTCCGCCAATGCCAGCAGTTCGATGTGTTCGGCCACGGTGAGCGGAGGCCGGTCATCGGCTCCATGCCGGGCGGGGTCATAGATCCCTCGTTCCACCAGCTCAATCCGGGCACGAGCCGATGCGTTCCTGGCGGCTAGCTCGTTGTAGCGCTCCAGTTGCCGACTGACGGGCATGTCGTAGCGAGCGTCGTGCCAGGTCGTGCTGTGCTCGGGCATGGTCATTGACGACTTCTCCAGGGCGGTCGGGTGTTGGTTTCAAGGGGGTCCTGGTAGGTGGTCCGGCCGGGACTCGAGAGCGTTGTGTGAAGATCACGAGAGGGTACCGGAGCGCGTTGACGGGCCCACTGGTCGGCCCCGGCGGGGTCGCCTGGCCGGGGCCGGATGATCTGCGCTCTCGGCCAAGATATCTTGCGCTCTCCGCTAACGACACGGGATGACCGGCGTCGCAGGATTGCCTCTCGAACGAATGCGACTTGATCGGGGCAGGTGCGCGGGGGCGCGGATGCCAGGGCCAGGACGCCCGCGTTGCTCGTTGCCCTGCTGGTCGTGTTGACCGCCGGATCCGGCGGTCAGCCGCGGTTCGACCTGGATGGCTGAGATGACCCTGGTAGAGCGGTGGAGCGGCCGGTGTCGCACGAGCGCGAGCCGCGCCTCCGTGCCGGCGGGAAGCCGTGATGGTCCTGCGCAGTCGGGGCCGATCTCTCGGATATATCTAAACAAAGTGGGGCGTTCGGCCGTGATCGGTCGCGTGCTTCTGGCGACCGTGCCGGCTCTCGGCCTCGTCGTCGCTCCAGCGGTCGCGACCCCGGCGACCGCCACGTCGGCGCGTGAGGAGTGCAACCCCGCAGCGGGCGTGGTGAAGCTGCCCGGTGGAGAGCCCTGGGCGCAGAAGCGGCTGGACATCAAGACGGCGTGGCGGCTGAGCACCGGCGCCGGCGTACGGGTGGCGGTCATCGACAGCGGCCTCGACGTCAAGCACCCGCAACTGCCCTGGCTCTCCACCTTCGTCGACTTCACCGGAACCGGCTACACCGACTGCGTCGGTCACGGCACCGCCGTCACCGGAATCATCGCCGGCCGCGTCTATCCAGGCGTCGCCTTCCACGGCGTGGCTCCGCGGGCGACCGTCATAGAGCTCAAACAGAGCAACCAGGCCGAGGGCCACGTCGCCAACCTGGCGGCGGCCATCGACAAGGCGGTCCGGCTCAACGCCGACGTCATCAACATCTCGATCAAGGCGGCCGACAATCCCACACTCAAGGCGGCCGTCCAGAACGCCCTGGCCAGAGACGTCGTGATCGTCGCCGCCGCGGGCAACATCACCGACAAGAAGGAGGACCTGCCCGCCTACCCGGGCTCCTATGAGGGAGTGCTGGCCGTCGGCTCGGCCACTGCCGACGGGCGGCGCGCCGACTCCTCCAACACGGCCACACCCGTCGGCGTCCTGGGGCCGGGCGTCGGCATCATCGCCCCGTGGCCGCACGGCACGTACAAGCTGGATCTCGAGGGCTCCAGCTTCGGCGCCGCCTACGTGTCAGGGACCGCCGCGCTGGTGCGCGCCCGGTTCCCGCATCTCAACCAGGAGCAGGTACGGCGGCGCATCATCGCCACGGCCGACGGCTCCGTCGGCAAGGGCACCGGGGCGGGCATGGTCAATCCGGTGCAGGCGGTCAGCGCCGTCCTGCCCTTCGAGCCCGCGGGCCGGCCGCTGGTGGCCGCGCCTCCGCCCGCTCCCATCGCGGCGGACGCGATCGCCAAACTCCCACCGGAGGATGCCGGAGCCAGGAACATCTCGCTGGCCGTGACCGCGGGGGCGCTGATCCTCACCGCCGCGGCCGGCGCGCTCGCCCGGGTGCTGCCGCTCGGCAGAAGCCGTGGATGGCGGGCGGGCCCACCGACCTGATGACCCCATGTGACTGCTGATGCAGGCGCTGCGCCGCGGCGCTTGATGAAGGGAAACCTACGATGGACCCATTACAGCCGGACGATCCGATGAGGCTGGGCGACCACGACCTGTTGGAACGCCTGCCGGAGGGGCCGCGCGGGACGGCCTTCCTGGGCCGGGAGTCGGAGGACGCGCCTCTCCGGGTGATCAAGTTGTTCACCGGCAAGCCGGACCCGGAAGGCGTCGCACGCTTCGCCAGGGTCCGGCGCCTTTCCAGCTCGTCCATCGCGCGAACGGTGGACGTCGGTCTGCACGAGGGCCACCTCTACGTCGTGCGCGAACACGTCGAGGGGCGCAGTCTCGCCGAGCTTGTCGCAGCCGATGGGCCGCTCGACGCCGAGGCCGTGGAGCGGGTGGCCGTCGGCACGCTGACCGCGCTGACCGCCGCGCACCTGGCGGGCATCACCCACCGGGGACTGACCCCCAGCAACGTCATCATGGGCGCCGACGGCCTCCGGGTGACCGACCTGGACCTCGGCGAGCCAGCCGGTGAGATCGGCTACCGTTCGCCCGAGCAACTGAGAGGCGAGCCGTACGGTTCCTCCGCGGACCTGTTCGCCTGGGCGGCCACGGTGGTCTTCGCGGCCACCGGCAAGGCGCCGTTCGGTCAGGACGCCGACGCGGTGCTGACCGGGGTGCCCGCGCTGGGCACGCTGGCGGAGCCGCTGCTGGGCGTGGTGTCCGCGGCGCTGGCGAAGGACGCCGGGCAGCGGCCGACCACGTACACGGCCCTGTTGCGCCTGCTCGGCGGCCCGTCGGCGGAGCCGGAGGTCACGGCTGAGCCGCCGCCGGCGGGGGCGGTGACCCAGCCTCCGGCGCTCGGTCTCCCCGCCCTGCCGCCGGCGGCGGACGGCGCGCCGCTCGAAGGCGTGCCGGTCCAGCCCCCGCAGCAGGTGTGGGAGCAGCCCAAGCCGCAACAGGCGTGGGAGCCGCCCAAGCCGCAGCAGCCCATGTGGGAGTCGCCGCAGCGGCCCCAGGTGTTGCAGGCGTCGGTCGTGGAACCGTCTTCGCCACGCCGGAGGTTCCCGGTCGGCCTGGCCGCCTCGGTGGCCGCGCTCATGGTGCTGTCAGGCGTGGGCATCTGGGGAGCCAGTCGTTACACGGACACCCAGCGGATCAACTCGATCGGCGTCTCGGCCGACGGCAAGGTCGCCGGCGGAGCCACCGGATCGGCCGACGCGGGAGAGAAGGGGACGGCCGACTCCGGTGACGGGGCGGTCGCGCAGCCGGGCGAGCCGGGCGCCGACCAGCCGCAGCCCGAGGTGACCGTGCCGTGGGCCACGGCGTCCGAGGCCGACCCGTACGGCGTGGGCCCGCTCGTCCTGCCCACCGAGGAGCCGTCGGGCCTCCCGACCGCGCCCGCGTACAGCATGGTGCCGACGCCCTCGCCGCCGCCGACCCAGCCGGTTGCCACGGCTCAGCCGACGACCCCGCCGCCGACCAAGCAGCCGACCACGCAGCCGACGACGCAGCCGACGACCCCGCAGACGACGCCTGCACAGCCGAAGAGCCCGCGGGTGACCAAGACGGTCACGGCGACGCCGACGCCCAAGGACACGACGCCCAGGAACACCAGGACGCCGGAGCAGTCCCAGGAGCCGACCCCGACTCCTGAGAAGACGACCGAGCCCCCGACCCCGACGCCCAGGAAGAGCACCGAGCCTCCGTCCCCGACGCCGGCTCCTGTCAAGAGCACGCAACAGGCGCCGGCCCCGCCGCCTACGACAGAGGCCCCCGCGCCCCCGCCGGAGGCCAAGAGCGCGGCCCCGCCGCCCGCGCAGCCGCAGCCGCAGCCGCAGCCGGAGCCGAAGAACCCCTACACGCCGGTCCAGGTGTGCGGGTCCGGCTTCTACGTGCAGCGCTCGCAGGCGTTCAACGGTGGTGAGACCTTCCAGCTGTACAACAGCGGCACCAAGCAGAACTGCGTGGTGACGATGAAGTACGCGGGCGTGGGCAGGGAGAGCCCGGTCAGCGCGACGCTCGACGTCCAGGGCGGGGGCAGCGCGACCGACAGCGGCAACTACAAGTACTACGCCGGGCCGGTCAAGCTGGTCGCCCCGGGCAGGTGCGTGAAGTTCTCCGGCAGCGTCGATGCGGGAAGCACCGCCGCGGGCTGGGCGAACTGCGGCTGATCCAGCGACCGACGGCCCCCCGAGTTTTCCGGGTGGGGCCGTCGTCGTCGCCCGCGATCCGGACGAGCGGCGGCTGCCACGACCGTCAGTAGGGCTTGTAGCCGCCGCCTCGTTCGAGGGACTGGATGCCGGGGTGGCCGCCGAGGTTGCCGTAGCGGCTGTAGGTGTACAGGACTCCCGCGATGATGTTGTCGACCGGATCCAGGATCTTGCCGTGGCCGGGCAGGGCGTGCGCGTTGAACGTCGGCGGGATGGTCTGCATCAGTCCCTGGGACGGAATGCCGTTCTTGGCGTTGATGTCCCAGGTGTTGACGGCGCCGGGGTTGCCGCCGGACTCGTGGTAGATGATCGTCCAGATGCGCTGGACGTCCTGGGGGTCGTTCGGGTCCAGGTCATTGACGTCGATGCCGCGTTCGCGCATGACGTCCGCCATCTCGGGCGACTTGATGACGGTGAGCGCCTGCTTGATCCACTCGACGACCTCGGCCTTGGGCGCGGGTGTGGTGCCCGCCGGCGAGACCCCGCCGCCTGACCCGGAGCCGCCGCCTGCTCCCGCGCCGCCGCCGGACTTCGAGCCGTCACCGCCCGACAGCCGCGTGTCCCCCTGAGAGGATGTCGTCCGCTTCCAGATGACCTTCTTGTCGCCCGGGTCGAAGTCCGCCCCTCCGGGATACGGGATGTCGGAGAAGAAGCCGAACCGCGAGTTCTCCCCGGTCCCGCTCGCCTGGACGCGGCCGGCCAGCGTGTTCTTGGCGGCCGTGACGGCCTCCTCGGCGGCCTTGACATGTCCCTTGGCCAGCTCGATCTTGGTGTTCACCAGAGTGGTGAAGTCCCGGTCCTCGGGCAGCGCGCGCATGGCGTCGACCTGATCCTTGTCGCGGTGGCTGACAAGGTAATTCCCGATGAAATTTTGCGCACCGCCGACCGTTTCATCGCAAAGCTTGCGGATTTCCGCGGAAGCCTTCTCCAGTGCCGTGGCGGTTTGGTCGAGCGCTGTCGCGCAGGCGGTGACGGCGGTGTTGAATTCGCCGCCCGCTTTGGGATAGAGACGCATGTGGCGGTCGAAGGCGTCCGCGGAATCGCCTTCCCACTTCAGGTCGACCTCGTTGATGTTCCTGATGAGCGCGGAGGTGACGTCCGCGGCCTGGTGGGAGCATGATCGCCAGGTCGAGGCGAGGGACCTGATTCCCTGAGGATTGCCCGTCACCTTGTCGAGCATGGCCTGTAACTCTGCCCCGCGGGGGACCTCGGTGATGTCCGGCGCGGTGACGGTGATGATGATGGTGCTGTCGGTGCTCATGCGCCCGAGTCCTTCTCCGCCGCGCGAAGGTTGGCCTCCGCATCGTTGAGCGCCCGCTCGACGCTCTCCAGCTTGAGCTGCGCGCTGTCGAGTTCGACGCGGATTCCGGACCAGGCGGCGTCCATCTTGGCGGCCAGTTCGTGCGCGCCGTCCAGCTTGCCGAACAGCTTGGCGTCCGTCAGCTCGGCGGGAGGCTTCGACTTGGTTTTCTTGAGGATTTCGTCGAGATCGAACTCCTTGGCCGCGATGTTGATCCGCGTCCTGCACTCGTCGAATGCCTTGTAGGAAACATCAACGAAGCCTGCGCTCATGAAAGTCGAGCATAGTGGAGATCATTGAGGTTGGTGAGTCCCGTTTTCCTCCACTTCCACGGAAGCTGTCTGGATCAGCCGGTCTCCGAACCTTCTGTCCACATAAAAGGCCCGGCCGGGCGGGAGGGGCTGCGGTCGCACCTTGCCGAACAGCACACCTTCCTCCCGGTTGCCCGACATGATCAGCGCCGGGCTGGCCATCTCCTTGAGCCGCTGCACCGCCTGGTCGTACATGGCACGGTTGGCGCCGCCCATCTGACGGGCGAGGATCAGGTGCAGTCCGATGTCCCGCGCCTGCGGCAGCAGCTCGGCCAGCGGTTGCAGGGGATTGTTCGAGGTGGCCACCAGGTCGTAGTCGTCCACCACGACGTAGAGGTCCGAGCCCTTCCACCAGCTGCGCTCGCGAAGCTGGTCGGGCGTCAGGTCGACGGGCGGCAGGCGCTTGAGCAGGGCGAAGCGCACCTCCTGCACCAGCTCCGCCGCCGCCGCGCTGGACACCGCGTAACCGATGCGGTGCTCGGTGGCCGCGGTGTCGAGGAGCGACCGGCGGTAGTCGATCACGACCAGCCTGGCTTCCTTGGGCGTCTTGCGCGCGACCAGACCTTCCATGATCAGCTTCAGCACGTTCGACTTGCCGCACCCGGTGTCGCCGAAGACGACGACGTGCGGATCGGCCTCGAAGTCGAGGGCGACCGGCGAGAGCGTCGCCTCGTCGATGCCGATCGCGATGCGGTTCTTGCCGGTCTCCTCGGGGCCCGGCATGGCGGTCGCGGGGAGCAGGGACGGCAGCAGCCGCACGGGACGCGCGGCCGGGCCCTCCCACGAGTCTTTGACGATCTCCACGAGGGCGCGCAGCCCGTCGGCGAGGTCGTCGGTGCCGCGCAGCCCGTCGATGCGGGGAAGAGCGGTCAGGAAGTGCATGCCGTCCTTGGTGAGCCCGCGTCCCGGCGCGCCTTCGGGCACCGCCAGCGCCGCGCTGCGGCTGACCTCCGACTCGTAGGCGTCGCCGAGCTTGAGCTCGATCTTGGTGCCGAACAGGTCGCGGATGCCCGGCCGGAACTCCGACCACTTGTTGGTGGTCACCATGACGTGGATGCCGTAGCCGAGCCCGCGCGCGGCGAGGTCGGTGATCACCTGCTCCAGGCTCTCGTACTCCTGCCGGATCGTCAGCCAGCCGTCCACGACCAGGAACACGTCGCCCCAGCCGTCGCCCTCGATGCTGCCGTCGGCCAGCCGCCTGCGGTACGTGGCGATCGAATCGATGCCGTGCTCGGTGAAGTCCCGCTCGCGCTGCTGGAGGACGGTCGAGATCTCGGCGACCGTACGGCGGACCCTGTCGGCGTTCTGCCGGTTGGCCACGCCGCCCACGTGCGGGAGGCCCTCCAGCGCCGACAACGTGCCGCCGCCGAAGTCCAGGCAGTAGAACTGCACCTCCTGAGGCGTGTGCGTGAGCGCCATGCTGGCGATCAGCGCGCGCAGCACGGTGCTCTTGCCGCTCTGCGTGCCACCCGCGACGCCGACGTGCCCGGCCGCGCCGGACAGGTTCAGCCAGTACGGGTCGCGACGCTGGTCGAAGGGTCGGTCGATGATGCCGATGACGGCGTGCAGGCGTCCCCTGCCGTCCCAGCCCGGCGTGGACAGCCCGAGCTCCGGAGTCACCGACAACGAGGGGAGCAGGTGGGCCAGGGTCGGCGGCTCGGCCAGCGGCGGAAGCCAGATGCGGTGCGCCGCGGGGCCACGTCCCGCCAGCCGGCCGACCACGATGTCGAGCAGGCTCGACTGGGGGCCGCCCTCCTCCGCCTCGGCCGGCGCCTCCTTCGGCGGGGTCTCGACGACGGGCAGCGGCGCGAAGGCGCGGCCGTACTCGATGACCTCGCGGGCCGCGGGCTGCCCGCTGTCCGTCACGTGCCTGGGGTCGGGCTGGTAGGCGGCGGAGACGTAGGCGGCCTTGAACCTGGTCATGCCGGTGGTCTCGAACTTGAGGTAGCCGTTGCCCGGCGCCGAGGGCAGCTCGTACGCGTCGGCCACGCCCAGCACGGCCCGGCTCTCCATGGCCGAGAACGTGCGCAGACCGATCCGGTACGACAGGTGCGTGTCGAGCCCCCGTAGCCTGCCCTCGTCCAGGCGCTGGGAGGCCAGCAGCAGATGCACGCCGAGCGAGCGGCCGAGCCGGCCGATCATCACGAACAGGTCGATGAACTCGGGCTTCGTGGACAGCAGCTCGCTGAACTCGTCGAGCACGACGAAGAGCGTGGGCAGCGGCAACAGGTCGGCGCCCTGCTCGCGGGCCCGCTCGTAGTCGCGGAGCGAGGCGTAGTTGCCGGTCGCCCGCAGGAGCTCCTGCCTGCGCACCATCTCGCCGTGCAGGGCGTCGTGCATGCGGTCGACCAGCGGGAGCTCGTCCTCCAGGTTGGTGATGACGGCCGAGACGTGCGGGAGCGAGTCGAGGCCGAGGAAGGTCGCGCCGCCCTTGAAGTCGACCAGGACGAAGTTGAGGATCTCCGACGAGTGCGTGACCGCGAGCCCGAGCACCAGCGTGCGCAGCAGCTCCGACTTGCCGGAGCCGGTGGCTCCGATCAGCAGGCCGTGCGGGCCCATGCCGCCCTGCGCCGACTCCTTGATGTCGAGCTCCACCACGCGGCCGTCGGCGCCGAGCCCGATCGGCACGCGCAGCCTGTTACGGCCGGCCCGTGGCCGCCAGGTGACCGCCGGGTCCAGGCTGCGCGGGTCGCTGATCCCCAGCAGGTCGGTGAGCGTCGTGTTGATCGACAACATGTCCTCGCCGTCGCCGCCGCTCCTCGACGAGGCCCGAAGCGGGGACAGCTGTCTGGCCAGCCCTTCCATCCACACGAAGGAGAGCTTGTCCGGCGCGCCCAGCCGCGTCTTGCGTTCCTTGCCCGCGTGGTCGAGCTTCACCATGTGCAGGTTGTCCGGCTGGACTTCCATCCGCAGCGTGTTGCCCTCCTCGACGGCGCCGGTGGAGCCGGTCAGGTCGATGACGCTCACGCCCAGGATGGCGTCGCTGCCGAGCTGGGAGTCGTGCGGCACGTGCCCGCCGTCCACGATCACCACGTGGTACGGCAGCTCGTCGGCCGGTGCGCCCGGCTGGAACCTGGGCCGCTCCTTGAGGTCGCCGCCGACGAGCCGATCCAGCTCGCCGATGTTCTCGGCCATCAGGCGGACCGGCCCGGACGCGTCGACCACGTCGGGGTGGAGGGCGTGCGGGAGCCACTTGACCCACTCCCAGTGGGGCATGCGCTCCTGGTCGGCGCAGACCATGATCCGTATGTCGTCGGGGGAGTGGAAGACGACGATCTGGCCGATCACGGCGCGTACGAGATCCCGCATCGCCGCGAGGTCGCCGGTGAGCCGGATCCGGGCGAACGAGGCGAGGGCGACGGCCACGGGCAGCCGGGAGAGCGTGGAGTGCGCGCGCATGAATCTCCGCAGCGCGCCGGACGAGAGCGCGTCCAGGTCCTCCACGGGTTTGGAGTCCGGCGGGAAGAGCTGGATGGCCAGCTTCTGCACGCCGGTGCCGAGGCGGATCGTGCCGAAGTCCTCGTCGCGGGGGCGGCGCTCCCATAAGCGGGGTCCCATCGCGATCCACCACAACGAGTCAGGCTCGGGCCCGCTCCACTCCAGGGCCTCGCGCTGCTGCTTGGCGGCGCGCCTGGCCTTCCTGCGGATCTGACCGAGGTAGCGGAAGTAGTCGCGGCGGGCGCCGTTCAGCCGGTGCTTGCGCTCGCCCGCCTGGCGCCCCATCTGGCCGATGGTCATGCCGACCATGGAGACCGCGAACAGGCCGCTGGCCACGTACATGATCGGGTTGGAGTTGCCGCCCGCGGTGAACATCAGGGCCATCGCCGCGGCGCCCGCCACCATGGGCAGGTAGGCGAGCACCAGCATGAACCCCTGGCCCTGGACCTCGGGGATCTCCGGCGGGGACTCCAGCATGACTTCCCCGCGAGGTGGCTTGGGGCCGGGGCGGCGCTCAGGACGCCGGACAACCACTTTGCTCACGCGACGTTCTTACCAGAAGCGACCCGCTATGTTCTGTGCTGTCCGTGATGCTTCTGGGACGGAGTGCACCGTGGGATCGAAGGTTCAGAAGCCGCCGCCGCCGGAGTCTCAGCCTCCTGCGGAGGGAGCCGACAGGTCCACGCCGACGCAGTCGGGGCCGATCCAGCAGGGTGCCCTCGCGCAACTGCCGTTGCCGCTGCCGGTGTTGTGCAACGTCACGATCGTGGGGCCGAGCCGCAAGGCCGACCTGACGCTGCCCGCCGACATCCCGCTGCCGCACGTGCTGCCGGGGCTGCTGCGCATGCTCGGCGAGGTGGGCGGTGACGCCACGTCGTCGCCGGGATGGACGTTGCAGCGGCTCGGCGGCGCCCCGCTCGACCTGGAGCAGAGCCTCGGCACGCTCGGCGTGCTCGACGCCGAGGTCCTCTATCTCCGCCCGCGCGAGTCGATCATGCCTGCCGCGATCTTCGATGACGTGGCCGACGTCGTCGCCACCGGCGTGCGCAACGGACCGGGCAAGTGGACGGCGGCGCACAGCAGGGCCCTCGGCGCGGCCGGCGCCACGGGACTGCTGGTCCTCGGCGCCGTCGGCCTGGCCCTGGCGGGCCTGCCGCCGCTGGTCGGCACGGTCGTCTTCGGAGTGCTCGCGCTGCTGCTGATCGCCGCGGGGACCGTGCTGTCGCGGGCCATGGGCGACTCAACGGCCGGTGCGCTGATCGGCCACGCGGCGCTGCCGTACGGCTTCCTGGCCGGGCTGTTCACCCCCGCGGGCAGCGGGAGCATGGCCGAGGTCGGCGCTCCCCACGTGCTCGCCGCGTTCGCCTGTACGGCGCTCGCCGCCGCCGTCGCCGGGATGACGATCTCGCACGGCATTCCCGGCTTCCTCGGCACGGCCGTCGCCGCGACGTGCGGTGCGGTCTGCGCGGCGGTGGTCATGGTGTCGGGGGCCGCCCCCGCGGGAGTGGCGGCCGTGGCCATCGCCGTGTTGCTGGCGCTGAGCCCGCTGGTGCCGACGCTCTCGTTCCGGCTGGCGCGGGTGCCGCTGCCGGCCATGCCCACCACGGCAGAAGAGCTGCGCGCCGACAACCAGCGGCTCGACGCGGCGGCGATCCAGGAGCGCACCGTGATCGCCCAGCACTACGCCACGGGGCTGATCACCGCTGTCGGGCTGGCCGCGCTGGTCGCCGAGGCGCTGCTGGTACTGCACGACGGGTTGGTCGCCGACATCATGGCGGTCGCGCTCTCCCTGACGCTCGTCATGCGCGCCCGCGTGTTCTCCGGCGTCGGCCAGCGGATCTGGCTGGTCGGCTCCGGCCTGGCGGGGCTGGCCATGGTGGCCTTCGCGCTCAGCTCCAAGGGAGGGGTCATCGGCGCGCTGGCCGTGGCGGTCTGCGTGTTGTGGGTGGCCCTGCTGGCGGTGGGCATCGGGAGGACCCTGTCGTCGGGGAAGCCCTCGCCGTTCTGGGGGCGGGCCGGGGACATCCTGGACGTGTTGCTCGTCGTCGAACTCTTCCCGCTCGCGGCCGGCGTGCTCGAGATCTACACCTGGGTGCGCGGATTGTCAGGCTGACATTCTGCTGCGACCCAAGCGGAGCGAGGGCTGCGCAGGAGGGGGTCCCCGGGCGCCCGGCGCCCGGGGACGAGGTCGTCAGCTGATGCGCTCGTATCCGCCACCGGAGTCGGTGGCCTTGGTGCCGCCGGAGAACTTCACCCAGGAGCCGGTCGGCGCGGCGTGGTAGACGGGCACGGTGTGCAGAGGGGTGATCTCCTCGTTCTTCACCACGCCCGCTCCCTTCACGTCCACCGCGGACCAGACGAAGGTGCGCGTGCCCACGTCCTTGGTCTTGAACGTCACCGCGCAGGCGTTCTGCTTGCCGGCGTTGTAGAGCAGGTAGGCGACGCCGCCGGTGAACGAGGCCTGGCGCTCGACCGCGTAGCCGGGGCCGCAGACCGTGGCGGGCGTCTCGGTCGTCCGGCCGGAGGCCGAAGCGGTGGTGGCGGTGAAGACCGCCGTCGTGCCGAGCGCGGCCACGATGACCGCGCCGATCGTCCTCTTCTTCAACCTCAAGATCTTCATCTCCATATCGCGGGGTTTGACCGTCGGGCCGGCTGATCCGCCCGACGGTGGCGGTTCTGCGAGCGTTCAGGCCCCATCCGGGCCGCGCCGCATTCGCCGAGGGGCAATCTTGCGACGCCGCATTCTTCGCGTCGTTAGCGCAGAGCGCAGAAAAGGTTGGCGCTAAGCGCAGAGTTTTTCCCGTTTGCGAGACTTTGTGATCAGTGTGGCAAGTGGTGGTTACCATGCGAATCGATGTTGTTTCGCGGAGGTTGTCCGCCCTATTCGCGTCGACCAACCGCCGTACGAGACAAGGAAATGTCCACTTGGAGGTCCAGTGGCACTGTACGGAGCAAGTCCGACGCAGTTGACCAATGCTGCCGGGTATTGCCAGGACACCGCGCAGTACATCGAAGGCATGCGTCAGCGGGTTCAGACGATCAAGGGCGACCTGACCACCCAGGGTTGGCGGGGTGGCGCGGCCCAGAAGTTCAGCCACGCGCTCGACGAGTGGGACGTCGAGTTCAAGGCTGTGATCAAGATCCTCGAGGACATCCACGACCGGCTCAACATCGGTGCCGGCGTCTACCGGAACGCCGCCGACCAGAACATGGAGCTGTCCGGGTCGCTGACCAGGGACGGCTTCATGGGCCGGATCGACAACGTCGTCAACGACAACTAGCCGAGGCAACGGAGAGCCCAGTGACCGTCCCCGATGATCACACATTCGTCAAGTTCGGCAGCATGGAGCAGGCGTACGAGGAGCTCAAGAAGATCGTGACCGAGCTCGACAAGGCCACGGACGATCTGTTCTCCGACATCAAGAAGGAGCTCGCAGCCAGCTGGGAAGGCGAGGCCGAGCAGTTCTTCAACACCAAGAAGGACCAGTGGAACGCCCACGAGCAGGCGATGGCCAAGCAACTGTTCCAGGCGGCCGGCGCCGTCAACATCGCCAAGGGCAACTACGAGAGCGCCGAGCGGCGCAACATCGCCATCTGGACGGACTGACGCGCCTCCTCGGTCACCGTGGCGACGCGGTGACCGAGATCTCGCATCTGCAGGGGTAAGCGATGGGCAAGCAGGAACCCGAACCGCCAACCGATCCGCTCAGCGTCGAGCCGCACACGGCCGAGAAGTTCCAGGGCGACGGGAGGGTGCACGAGCCCTCCATGATGCGCTCGATCGCCGAGGCTCTGTCGAAGAACCTCGCGACCCTGGAGAGGCCGGGGATCAGCGGGAGGGCGCTGATCGACGTCCAGCCCGGCGCCACCCAGTTCGGGGAATGGGCGGACGCCAAGACCTTCGGCGCGACCGCGGGCAAGGACAGCGCGGGACAGAAGCTCGGCCAGGTCCACGCCGAGTTCATCAAGGCGTACAAGAACGTCATCGCGGCCATCGAGGCGAGCGCGGGCAACCACGCCGAGGCGGACACGCGGAACGAGAGCGCCTGACCATGGCCGACAGCGGTTCGAAGCGCGAGACGCTCGTCATCTGGAGCGACAGGGTGCCCACCGGTGAGGGCGAGCCCCATCCGAAGGCGGAGATCCTGCGCCTGCTGGGGACGTGCCAGCCGGATCAGGTCAAAGGGGCCGGATCCACCTACATCAGCGCGGCCGAGGCGGTCATCAACGCGGTCGTCGGGATCGAGGACCACGCCGGCAAGATCCTCACCATCTGGAAGGGGCCGGACGCCGACAGGGCCCGCACCGCGCTTGAACTCATGTACGCCACAGGGCAGGAACTGGCGAGGAAGCTCGCGGAGATGGGCCGGAGCCTGGAGGCCTACGCAGGGTACATCCCCGCGGCCATCGCCGAGGTCCAGGGCATCAAGGTGGACAAGACCGACCCGCAGGTCCAGGAGATGGTCAGGGTCCAGAAGTTGTTGCTCAAGGTCGACCTGGAGGGCGACGACGAGACCAACGCCATCGCCGCGGTCGAGGACCTCAGGGCGCAGGAGGCGCTGCAGAGGCTCAACGAGAAGATCCGCGACCTGCACCTCACCTCGGTCCCCTACAACATCACCTACGAGCTGCCCGCCGTGACGATCCCGGCCGGGCCCGGTGGTGACCTGACGAGCGTCCAATACGGGGGGACGAGCGGGAGCCAGGGGCCCACGTTCGGCGACGGCGATCCCGGCGCCGACGGTGCGAGCGTCAGCGGCTCGGGCGGCGAGACCGCCACGCGGGTCGCGGCGGACGGCCACCAGAACGACGTCCGCCCAGGTGGCGAGGACGGCGCCGTCCCGGGGACGCAACCCGCAGAGCAAACCGGCCAGGAGCAGCCCGGCGACGGGCAGCGACCAGGCGGTGGGGACGGATCCGGGCAACAGTCCGGCGGCCCGAGCACAAGCGCGGGCACGGAGGACGGCACCGCCCCCCCGGTCATCGGCGCCCAGGACAGGACCGACCTCGACGACGCCACTCCCGAGGCCGACCCCACCCGGACCGAGACCTCGGCCTACCAGCCCCCGACCACCACGCCGACCACGATCGGCAACCATCCTCCGCGTACGGCGATCCCCGCCACGACCCCGACGCCGACCGGCACGACCCCGGGCGTCCCGTCGGTGATCGGCTCCCCGAACAGCGCGTACACACCCGGCGGGCGCCTCGGGGCGATGCGCGGCGGGAGCCCGGCGGGCCTGTCCGGCACGCCGTTCCTACCCATGATGGGGACCGGAGGCCCGATGGGTGACGAGGGCGGCGACCTGGAGCGCGCCACCTACCTGTCGGAGGACAGGTCGGCCTGGACCAGCAGCCACGACGTGACGGACCCGGTGATCGGATGAGCGACCAGCAACCAAGCGGCACGGGCCAGCAGCCAAGCGGCACGGGCCGGCAACCGACCGGTCAACAGCAGGGCGGTACGGGCCAGCAGCCCTACGGTGGCTATGGTGCCTTCCCGACGAGCATCCAGATGCCGCAGCGCTCGTCGGGCATCTCCTTCAAGGTAGGAGAACTCGACGCGGCCAGCGGCAAGATCAACGGCCAGGCGGCACTCATCGACGGGCTGCGGGCCAAGTCCAGCCACATGGGTGTCCCGTTTCCCAGCTTCGGGACGATCGGCATCGGGATCACCAGAGCCCACGACAAGGCGATCGCGGCCCAGTCCGCAGCCCTGGAAAGAGGCAAGAAGGCGCTGCAGAGCTGGCAGACCGCGCTGAAGAAGGCCGACGCCAACTACCACGAGGCCGAGTCGTCGGACTACGGCATGTGGCGCAACGAGGAGGAGACCGACTCGGGCGCCGGAGGTGTCCCGACCCCGAAGATGCCCACCGTGCCGGACCCGAACCTGCCGGGCGGCGACGTGCCCGGCGGCGACCTGCCGGACACGGATCTCCCCGGTACGGACCTGCCCGGCACGGACCGTCCGGGCGGCGACCTGCCGGGCGGCGACCTGCCGAGCACCGACCGGCCCACGACCGACGTGCCGGGCGCCGATCTGCCCGGGGTCGACCGGCCGGATTCCGGCCTGCCCGGCGGCAACGACCCGAACATGAAGGTCCCCGACATCGACTCGGCGCTCAACGAGCCGCAGGACAAGACCGGCCTGTCCTCGTTCGATCCCAGGACGCAGCAGCTCAACGGGGTACCGAACCCGAACCTGACCGATCTGAGCACGCGCCAGGGAACCACATTCGGCTCGCCGACCGGCAGCGGCGCGGGCTCCGACGGTGGCGCCGGCGCCGGCGCCGGTCTGCGGGGGCAGGGGGGCCTGGGCACACCCGGCGGCCTGGGCAGCGGCATGCCGATGGCGCCCATGATGCCGATGAGCGGCGCGAGCAGCGACGAGCGCGACCGGGAGCAGGGCTCGCTGTTGTCGGAGGACGAAGGCGTGTGGGGTGACGACGAGGACATCGCCCCCGAGATCATCGGCAAGGAGAAGTAGTGAGCTACGGGGACGGCAAGGACCTCTACTACACGGCGGTCGCCACCGCATCGTTCGCGGCACTCCTGATCAGGCGTACCTGGGCCACCTACGTGGTCCTGATGATCGGCCTCATGGTCTCCGACCCGGGACGGATGTCCTCGTCGGCCAAGAACTGGCGCACCACCGACCACGGCGGGCTGACCTCCGAACTGACCGCGCTCGAAGGGCAGCTCAAGGAGTTGCAGGCCACGCTCAGCGGCCCGGGAGTCAAGTGGGAGGGCGCGGCCCGCGAGCAGTTCGACCAGGCGTACAACGACTTCACCCAGTCTCTCGCCACGCTCAAGTCAACGCGGAACGCCACGGGTGAAGCCGTTGACCAGAGCGCGAAGTTGTACAACGTGGGGGCGCGCATATGCGTCGCCATCGCCGGATACATGTCGCTCCACGCCATGGCACTGCTGGTTCTCCGCCACAGCGTCTACGGCAACTTCGTCGCCCATGCGCTCGATCTCAAGGTCAGCAGGGTCGCCGTCAGTTCGGTGAAGAAGGTGCTGCTCAAGCACGGCATCGCGGTCGGCCTCCTCACCACCCTGCTCTACCAGGCCGTCCAGCTGTCCGAGGCCAGCGGGAAGGCCTTCCCCACGATGAAGGGCATCCCGAACCAGCTCACCAACCTGAAGTCCGGCGCCATGCCGGAGTTCAGCAGTTCCGCGCTCGACTACGACGTGGAGGGCGGCACGCTGACCCCCAAGCTGGACACGAAGGGTGGCCTCGGCGGCCTCTGAGCCGGGCCGACGGGCTCAGGAGCGGCCGGCGAGCCGCCCGGCCGACGTCTCCGCGACGGGTTCGCGCGCTGCGGCGCGGTCCAGGAGCGGCCCCTCGGGAATGAGCCGGAGCAGATGCGCGGGCACCGGCGCCACCTGGGCGGCGTCGTAGCCCAGCGTGCCCACGAGGTCGGCGGAGGCCAGCCGGAACCGCTTGCCCTCGTCGGTGATGAGGGAGTACTCGTGGATCGCGCCCGCCTGTCCCTCTCCGGAGAGCCGGCCGGCCAGTGCGGCACCGCCGGGAGGCAGCAGCACCTGGTCGACGCGGTCGGGGTTGCCGCTGCTCGGCGGCTTGGGGATGGTCAGCGTCGCGCCGGTCGTCAGCTGCGCCCGGACCGAGCCTCGGGCCGTGTCGGCGTACACCGCGCACAAGGGCGCGGAGGCCGTCGGTGTACGGAAGCGGGGCATGGTGACCGGCAGCCCGTCGCCCATGACGCGCCGGGCCGAGATCTTGGCGGCGTTGACGGTGGCGGCGTCGACGGCGATCGGGCGTACCCTGCCCCTGCCGTAGGCGATCTTGGTGTCCGGGTCCTGGAGCAGGAGCGTCGCCTGCGTGTGGCTGACGGGGGCGAGGCCGTCGGCGAGCAGCACGTACCAGCGCTCCTGGACGCCCGGAACGGCGGCCAGGGTGAAGATCTGCCCCACTCGCGCGGGCGAGCCGCCGGGCCCCGTCACCCGCCTGCCGCGCTCCGGGATCTGGAGCGCGACGAAGTCCGGACCGGCGGGAATGGCGTTCACCCAGGTGATCGGCACTCTGCGCGGCGCCTGGTCGGTGAGCCGGCGCGGGTTCTTGACGAGCATGCGGTAGTTGTTCCACAACACCCAGTTTTGCTGCCCGTCGGTGACGAGCAGCGCGTCGGCGCCCACCGGGGTGCCGCCGACGTCGATGCCGCCCAGGAGTGTGACGTACGGACGGCGCACTCCTGTCGCGTCCGGCTGCTCGACCACGCAGACGGTCCACGGTGATGTGACCATCCTCTCGGGCTTGGGCAGCGAGTCGGGCGCGCCGGAGATGCCGATCTTGCGCCCCCTGGCGAAGCCGGCCAGCGACTCGGCCGACACCGTACGGACCTTGATCTCCTGGCTGTCCAGCAGGAGCCTGGCGGAGACGTAGTTGTCCACCGGCTGGAGCTTGCCTTCGCTCTGGTTGTAGACGAAGGAGGCGCCGGTCTCCTCCTCGATGAGCAGCTGGCCCGCTTCCTTGAGCTTGGTGGCTCCTCCGGGGCTGAGCATGCCCCAGATCCCGAATCCGGCCGTGATCAGCACGAGGAGGAGAATGCCGGCGAACGTCGCCACGTTGTATCGCCGCATGGGCGACTCGGGCAGATCGGGCTCACCCTGAAGTAGTGCCAATCCCAGGCGCTGGGTCATCAGTTTGTGCGCCTGGTAGAGATCCTTTCGGGTCTGCATGACGGACAATATTACGCAGGTCGCGAAAGTTGTTTAATGAGGATGGATATCACACTTTTATAAGGCATGGCGGGCGAGTAGGCTCCTTGATCAACCGCATGCGGGAGGCTTTCATGGCATCAACCGACAATGGTTGGTATTTGGAGCAGAGCTGGCCGGGTCTGGTGGCCGACAGGGACGGCGTCGAATACAGTCCCATGGAGCTCGAAAAGGTCGCCAACGCTCTGTGGGCGAAGCTGCCTGAGGTCTACGGCAGCGATCCGACGGGGCAGCAGGCCGCCACGACCAGCGGTCCGGGCTCCTACCCTGACGTGGAGCAGCACGGACCGGCGCTGGACTTCTTCGCCGATCACCTTGAGGGCGTGAAGAACTGGGAGGGCGGCAGGAGCTTCGCCACGGCGCTGCGGCAGAGCCACGAGGAGTTGGCCAAGGTCTACAAGGAGGTCAACGAGAAGCTCGTGATCGCGTTCGCGCTCATCGACGTCGGCGCGGGCAACTACAAGCGCGCGAACGCGGCGAACGGGGTCTAGAGATGGCTGAGAACGTGACGGCGGACCACCCGATCCGCTTCAAAGGGAGCGTGCCCTTCTCCGTCAACGACGACGGCCGGAGCGTGGCGGGGATCAAGAACCTCATCATGATGCTCGACCCGGCGACCATCCAGCGTACGGCGGCGTCCTACCTGGCGGCCGCCGACAGGCTCACCTCGATGAACGAGGCCCTGGTGTCGGGGGCGACCGCGATGGCCAAGGTCTGGGAGGGGCCCTCGTCAGTGGAGTCGCAGCAGTCGCTGCGCACCCTGCACGCCACCATCCGCGAGCTGGCGGCGAAGTTCAAGGCGGTGGGCCTGCCGCTGGAGGCGCTCGGCAGGCGGCTGCTGGAGCACAAGGAGTTCGTGGAGAACAAGTCCGAGGCGTGGAGCGACAACGACCACACCTGGGACGACAGCATCCCCGGCTGGTACCACACGATGGACTCGTCGGGGTACGAGTGGGGCTCGTCGGACGAGCTGGCCGGCCAGCATCTGCGGCTGCTCAACAACGACCTGCGCAAGGTCTACGAGGAGTGGCCGTTCAACGTCCACAAGGTCGTGCCCGACCTCAAGCCTCCTACGCTTCCCGGCCCCCCGGTGGACACGACCGAGGACCCCGGGGACCATCACGTCGATACGAGCTCCTTCACCCCTCCGGGCGGCGACCTCGAGGGCCCCGGCCCCGACGGCATCGACGAGACCTCGGCCGGCGACACGGCCGTGCCCGACCTTCCCGGCGACACCCTCAGCGGCGACGGGGGCTACCCGGGCTCCGGGACAGACTGGGACGGCTCCGGCACTGACGGCCGCTACCCGGACGGGACCGACCCCGACGCCGGCGACCCGGGCGGCAAGGGGCCGAACGGCGCCGACCGGAGCGGCGCGAACACCAACGGCGCCGGCCCAGACGCCGGCGCCGGGACGCCGGACACCGGCGGCCTGCCGAACACCCGCGGGACGAACACCACCCTGGAGGACTTCCAGCGCCCGGCCGGCTGGGCTCCGGACCCCTCCTCCTTCCCGAACGGCCCCACTCCCTACCCCTCCACGGGCAACGGCCCCGGTGTCGGTGTCGGCGGCAACGTGCTGACCGGCCCGGGCGCTCTCCCCCTCAACGCCAGGTCCGCCTCCGCGACCGGCGGCGGCATGCCGTTCATGCCGACGGCCGGGGCGGGGGCCAACGAGTCGGAGGACAAGGAGAACAGCACCTGGCTCCACGAGGACGACGACGTCTGGGGCGACGACACGGACGGCGCCGTCTCCGGCAGGATCGGTTAGCCGGAAGAGGACCGGCGCAGCTCCCGCAGCGTCCGTTCGGCGGTGGCCTGGTCCACCGCCGGGCACCGGAAGCCCTGCGCGACGATGTGCGCGCAGAGCTCCTCATCCGGCCGGATGCCGTGCTCCTCCAGGTAGTAGGTGACCGTGTCCGTCCAGACCCAGGTGCCGTCGGTCCGGAAGCTGAGCGGCACCACCGCGCCGCGCGCCGGGTCGAGCCGATCGAGGTCGAGACTCGTCGTCGAGAGGATGGCGGCGCCGGCCTTCAGGTAGTCGGCCAGCCGCGGGTCCTGCTCCCGTGGGTGATCGGGCAGGAAGTACGGCACGCCGTCCCTGACCCCGTCGAAGACCCTGGCCACCGAGATCGTCGGAACGATCTCCACGTAGCCGTTGCTCCAGCCGCGCAGCAGGTCGAAGGCCTCGGCCAGGGTCCACCCTCGAGCGTCGGCCATCGTCTCGATCATCGACCGGACGTCGGCCGAACTGTACTCCAGCCGGTCCCCGTCCCGCGTCAGCGTGCCGATGACCGTGTCGGAGCTGATGACGACCACCTTGAGCGTGCTCATGCTGCGCTCACCCGGACCAGGCCCGCCTGTCCGAGGCTCGACAGCAGGGAGAGGTCGTCCGTGGGGTCGATCCAGACGATCTCCCCGATGGGTCTCGGCGCCGGGCAACGCGTGGTGACGAGCACCAGCGGCACGGCCGCGCTCCAGTGCCCGACGTGCGGCGGTCGCGCGCGGTCGGCCAGGAGCACCGCCTGCTCCGTGTCGGTGCAGTCGTCGAAGCGCCCCTCGGCCGCCAGCCCGGCCTGCAGCCGCGCCGCGGCGGCGAGCGCGTAGCGTTCCCGGTCCGCCAGGGTGCCCGAATAGCCGGGGATCAGTTCCGCGATCAGTTCGGCGGGCTCGTCGCCGTAGAAGCGCCACCAGCCGTCGATGACCTCATAGGTGTACGGCGTGCCGTCGGCCCGTACCGGGGGAGGCGGGGGCGCCTCAGCCGCTGATGTGTTCCTGACGCGTACGCTCATCTCGCTCACCATCGTCCGTCGTCCGAAGCCGGCTGCCACTGGGTGATCGCGAACAGGGCGGTCAGCTGTTCCTTGTCGACCTGGCGGGTGAACAGGGTGTTCACCATGTCGATGAAGGAGGCCGCCTCCTGTCGCGGGCTCCAGTCGTATTCAAGGTGGGTGCCCAGCACCTCCCGCGCGGGCAGGCGCTCCTCGCCGTTGCGGGCGTAGTCCACGATGCCGGTGACGAGCTTGATCCGTGCCTGGATGATCGAGGGGTCCAGATGCCCGTCGTTGTGACGGAACTCGACGTGATCGTTCTCCGTGCCGACGACGTTGGACAGGTTGAGGGCCGAGGCGCGGGCGCCGGGCGCCCGGAACCCCGCGGGCGTACGCTCGGTGACGGTGAGGACGTCGTTGGGCATGCACGCCCGGTAGGGCCGGTGCATGCCGAAAGGCTCCCTGGGATCCTGCCCCAGCCGGAAGAGGATGTCCTCGTAGCCGTGGTAGAGCGTGAACAGCCGACGCAGCGCCCTCACGTCGGTGCCGAGGTTGGGGGCGCCGACATGGATGTGCCCGCCGGCGGCCGTGGTGATCTCGCCGCCGTAGGACCGGATGATCTCGGTGATCCGGGGCAGGTCCGCCCATGTCCCCTCGGTGTCCCGGAGGATGCCGGAGACGAACTCGCCGGCGAGGCGCTGCCGGTTCGCCTCCCACTCCATGTGCGGCAGGCCGTTCATCGAGTCAGGGGCGCCGTGGTGCCCGAACACTTCCGGGCTCGCGATGAGCCCCTCCTGGTACAGCTCACGGGCCATCAGGCGCACGTCGCTCTCCCAGAAGCCCGCGGTGCCGTCCGTGTGGGCGAACTCCAGCTCGAGCCCGAAGGCCACGTCCACGTGCATCGCGTCGCGTGTCATGTAGGGCACGACGGACGCGACGTCCTCGCCGGCCGCCAGCCGCCGGGTGACGTCCTCGACGACCTCGTTGTGGGCGTCGAAGTCCCAGCCGAAGTGGCGCTGGACCCGCGTGGGTGCGGGCGCCGCCGGGGCTATCAGCGAGATCTCGCCCTTGGCGTGCATCCCGATGTGGTACAGCCGGTCCAGCGCCAGGTCGTAGGCGTCCAGGAAGTTGTACTTCTCATAGTAAGGACGCAGCGACATCATGATGTCCGTGAGGACGTCCACGTCCTGCAGGGTCAGCGGATTGTCTATCCACACGTCACTTACGTACTGTCTGGACGAGACGAAGTTGCCGAAGAGGTATTCGCCCTCGAACACGTAAGGCATGCTCACGCTGAGGGCAAGCCCATGGTCGATGCCCGCGAGGCCGTCGGCCGTGAGCAAGAGGTTTTTCCGGTGCCGGTCGTTGTTGTTGATCACCAGGTCGAGCAGTTCGATCAGGATCGCGCCACGTCTGTTGTTCACGTTCGCCTCTTCCCCCGGGTGCTCGCCGTGGATGTACTCCATGAAGATCACTGTCGGGTCCGTCGGGTGCTCGACGACGATGGGGACGTTGGCGCCAAAGCGCTGGCCTACCAGCGCACTGAGGATCTCGGCCCTGGCTTTGGGGGCGGGCATCTCCTTCCGTACGACTTTGGTGCCGTCCTCCAGGGTGAGGTGTGCCACGATGCCCTCGTTGCCCTGCTGTCCGAACAACTCCCATTCGTTCGGATCGGCGGCCAGCGCGGCATCGACGAGGCCCTGCGGCAGGCCGCGCCGGGGAGCGGCCTGCGTTCCCGGAACGGGGAGGGGCCTCGGGGGGGTCACCGCCGTGGCCGAGTGGGCCTGCAGCCACTGGCCGTTGTCGTCGCGCGGGAAGATCGGCCGCCCGTCCGAGCCGTAGCTCTGCACGGCCGCGGTGTGCGGGCGTCGGTCGGCGCCGATGTAGACGATCTTGTTGCCGGCGAGGATCGACCGGCCGGTGATGTCGGCCAGTTCCTGGAGCACCGCCTGGTTGCGGGCCGTCTCGCAGCCCAGGATGCGGATCCAGGCGTCGGGCTGCGCGATCACGCGCGGGTCGTGGGCGAGCATGGTGGCCAGGTCGGCCGCGCTGAGCCGTTCGTCGCCGATGAGGAAACCGGTGCCGTCGCCGGCGATCGCGACGTCGATGACGCCGGGGGAACGCCGCAGCAGGCGTGGATCGGCCGTGGGCATGACGGCGGAGTTCTCGTCGCGGTACCAGATGCCCGCGGAGACTTCGCGGCGATGCTGGAAGATCAGGTCTCGGTGGCGGCTGCTCAGCGGCGGTGCGGAGACGGGGCTGGACGCTTGGCCGGGCCTGACGTCGGCGAGGAGCGGGGGCTGGACGTGTCGCCCGGGTGGCGTGGGCGTTGTGTGACCGGTCTGCGGGGCCCTCGGCAGCGCCGCGAGCGCGGGACCGAGCCAGGTCCCGAGCTGCTCCGCGACTGTGTCCGAGCTGTCGGCGGGCAGGAAGATCCGGAACTGTCCGCCGTCCCCGACGCGTAGGTTGCCCAGCGTCGTGATCTCCACGCCACCGTCCGCGGCCAGCACGACCCGGCCCGTGTACCAGGCGAGCTCCTGCGCGAACGTCGTCGTCCCGTCATGGGGGCCGACGAGCACGATCGGGGCGTCCTGCGGCAGGCCGGGGGAGCACAGCAGCGTCGCCGCGACCACCTCGGACCGGAGGAGCCGCCTGCCGACCATCATGCCGCGTTCCGAGTAGCGGCCCTCCACCACGAAGGCGTCCTTGACGGGGCGGGGCATGTGCCGCTCGGCGTCGTCGTCCACGCCGCTGGGGAAGCGTACTCCCGCCGGGGTCTTACGGAGCGCGTTGTGGACATGCGCCGCCAGATCCAGTGCCAGCTCGCCGGTGAGCTCGATTCTCGGCGCGACCACCGGGCCGGTTCGCGACCGGGCGGGCTGCTGGGTGAGGAAGTAGTGCACCTCACCGTCGTCGGTGGTCAGCCTCGCCGTCACCTCGAACCGGGCGCCGGCCCTGAACAGAGCCTGGTGCGGCTTGCCCGACAGGTCTCCGACCGGCACGTAGTCGGACGCCAGGATGGTCACCCGCGTGCCATGGGGACTCTCGCCCACCTGGTCGGCGTTGTCGACGCCGTCGAGAAGGGTATCCACGGTGAACTCCTCGCCGGGCCGGATGTCCTTGGGGACGAGGCCGGCGGGGACCCGGGCGAACACGTACCCCTTCGTGCTCGGCCGTGCCACCAGCTCGGCGTCGGCCCGGGAGAGCACGTCGGTCTGGTTCCGCGCGTTCACCTGCGCCAGTCGATCCCCCTGCAGGAGCTCGCCCAGGACGGGACCCGGTCCCGGCCGCCACGCGGGCGCGCGGTACTCGACGGTCGTCGGGTGCTCGGAGAAGGCCAGCGGGATCAGCCTGGCGTCGTCGAAGCCGGCGAACTCGTTCAGCATGCTCAGCAACCGCTCGTACCGGTCGCCGAGATGGAGCATGCCGAAGGAGTCGCTCAGCGCCTTGAACGCGGCGGTGAGGCGGGCGACGTCCTGGGCGGACAGGACCGGAGCGCCGGCCCGGAACTCCCAGTCGCCGGCCTCGCCGAACCGGACGAGGAGCGGGTTGGCGTCGAGCAGCCGTCGAAGCGTCGCGTGGTCCAACGGCCGGCCGTGGCTCAGGAACGTGTACAGCGCTCGGGTGGCCAGGCGGGCCTCGGACTCGGCGGTGGGTTCCGGTGGGTTGACGATCTCTTCGTACAGGATGTAGGGGGTGGCACGATGGGTGCCGGGCAGGTCGCCCCGTGCCTCGCGCGCCTCCTCCAGCCTGGCCTCGTGCTCGTCCGCCGCCGCGGGGGTCAGGAAGTCATGGCGCAGGGCCCGCCGGCCGTCGCCGAAGACCGCCTCGGTCGTGCGCCCGCCCGACCCGGGCACGTCGATCACCTCGGAGACGCCGGTGGCGAGGCTCGCCCGCAACGCGTCGTTGCCGAACGTACGCCACACGTACCCGTCCTCGTCGAGCTCGACGGCCGGGCCGGCGAGGCCGAACACCTGCCTGAGCAGTGCCCGGACGAGGATCTCCTTGCCCTCGAAGATGGGGACGCTGAGCGCCTGGGACCCGTCGGCGAATGTGACCACGCCGCCCAGGGGCGACTCCCGCTCCGACACGACCCCGCGCTTGATGTTGCTGTGCAGGCGGCGAGCCGCGTTGATGGCCTGGCCCTCGGCGGCCGGATCCAGGTCCGCCCCCGTGGCGGACGAGCCCTCGTCCATGGCCCTGAGCGGGCCGATTCCGAAGAGGGGCAGCTGGCGCCCCGGCGCGGCGGCCACCACGCTCTCCAGGCCGACCGCGTTCCTGGCGAGCGGGCCACCGGCGAGGGCCCAGTGCCTCTCCAGGATCCGCTCGAACTCGGACGGCAGGCCCATCTGCTCGAACTCCGGGCGGGCGGTCTCCAGCATGGCCGCCAGCGCCCGCACGTCCGACGGGGACAGCGGGTTGCTTCCCCAGTCGCGCACGCCGGAGGCGTCCTCGCGCAGGAACAACTCCAGCAGCGGCGTGCCGCTCGGCATCACGTGCAGAGCCGGTCTGCCGACGACCGGCGTCATGTCGGCCAGGGCGACGAGGTATCCGGCGAGCACCGCTTCACGCGTGCCGAAGATGCCGGCCGCGGTGCCGGTGGGCGTCCAGTCGATGAGGATGTGCCGGTCACCGGCCGCCCTGGGCGGCCCGATCAGCCCCAGGCGGTGGGCCAGCCGGGTCACCAGCAGTTGCCGGTTCCTCCCCTGGACGGTGCTCTCCTCCAGGAGCAGCGCGGAAGAGCCGTCGTCCAGCGTCACCTTGGAGACGCTCGCACCGAGGGGCTCCGGTTCGCCCCGGACGCCCAGGGCCGCCAGCTCCCCGTCGTCCGTGAAGTTGATCAGGTCATCGATGGACTGCGACGGGCGGGTGCGCGCGGCCAGGTCGCCCTGCACCGCGGCGATCTCGCCCGCCAGGTCCTCCGCGGCCGCGGTGTCGCCGGCCACCAGGGCCGCCCGCTGCTTGCGCTCCAGGAAACGAAGCTCGTTGCCGCGGGCGGTGACGCATTCGTCGCGGGTGGACTCCCCGGGCGCGTGCGTGTGCGCGTGCCCGTGCTCGGCCGCGTTCCGGTGCTGGAGCACGTCGCTGATCTCGTGCAGGACGAGCCTGGCGACCTGGTCGCGGGCGACACGCGGAGCCAGGGTCACCACATGCGGATCCCCCTCCGTGCCCGCGACGTTCACCGCCGTCGTCTTGCCGAGGTATCCACCCTCGACCGGTCCCACCTGGACCCGGAAGTGCAGCCGCCCGAAGGTGTCGGACTCCAGCGTGAGGGTGCCGCCTTCGTTCCAGGCGATCCGCCAGCTGTCGTCGGCGCCCTCGAAGTCCTCCGGCAGCACCTCGTCGTTGAACGACCCTCTGGCCTCGTCGACGGTGAGGTCGTCCTCCGTGGCGGGCCGGCCGTCCGCGACGAAACGGGAGCCGGGGATCGGCGAGCCGTGGGTGAAGCCGTGCGCGCCGTCCGTCCCCTGCTCGGTGTCGTCGGGTGCGGTCTTGATCGGCCAGGCCGGCGCCGGTGCCGGGGGCTGGGGCAGGGCACGCCTGGTCAGTTCGCGCCGCAACTGCTCGGCGAGGCTCGTGTCCCCGTCCGCGCTGGTCCGCTCGTGCAGCGCGTGCAGGTCGATCCCGTACTGCTCGGCCGCCGCGATCAGAGCGGACGGCATGCCGGAGAAGCGGCGTCCGAATCCTCCGTCGATCTCTTCCGCCGCCAGCCGGCCGTCGGGGGTGGCGAGGTAGGTCCTGGGCGGGCCGCCCGGGAGGTGAACGGTGACCCTGACCTCCGCGTTCAGCTCGCGGGCGGCCAGTTGCGCCTGCCTGAGCTGCCCGTACGGGGGAGCGGCCACGTCGGCGTCGAGATGGACGGGGCCCGGCCGCCCGGCGAGCTCGGCGGCCAGCCCGTGATGGTCGTCGACGCCCAGGTCGGCGAGGGACACGGGCGGGCCGGGCACGTGCCGCGCCGGTCGATCCGCGGGAGGGACGGCCGCCCGCGGGTTCTCCGCCTGCGCCGCGAGCGCCCGCAACACGTGGTCGTGGACGACCGTGTCGACGTCGCCCGTCGCGATGCGCCGCTCCACGATGGTCCGCGACGGCCGCTGGTCGGTGGCCGGATTCGACCAGACCTCGAAGCGCACGTCGTAGTCGACCCGGAACCGGACCGAACTGCTGCGGGCCTTCTCGAAGACGCTGGTCTCGTCCCGGTTGCCGCCGCTGACCGACGAGCCGTCACCGGCCTGGTCCCGGTAGCCGGCGCTCATGCCGATGTCGGGATCGCCGGGAACCCAGGTGTTCTGGTCGTTGCTGCCGACGGTGATCCCGAGCGGGAGCGGCCGGGCTCGGTTCGAGCTCGCCGAGGTGCTCCACTGCCTGCGGTCGACCTGGCCGACTTCGTGGTTCACGTGACCTTGGGCCATCACCACGGGTTCGGACAATACCGCTCCGACGCGGACGCGCACCATCCTGCCGCCCGGCATCGGCAGTTCGAGCACCATGAACCCGTCCTTGGCCGTCATGCGCTCGAAAAGGGCGTTCCTGCCGTTGCCGGACAGGAGCCGGGCGAGCGCCTTGGAGCCCTCGCGGGTGAGCTCCAGGCCCAGCGCGGCCTTCAGGCGCTGCTCGACGGCCTGGGCGAGTCCTGGCGCCCGCGTGCTCTCGACGGCGAAGTTCTCCGGCACGGGGAAGGACCGGGGATCGGCCACGGCGGGTGCCGGCGCGGTGGCCGCGCCCGCGTGCGTGACCATGCCGGGCGGGATGATCCGGTCGATGGTGCCGGACAACTGTCTGTGGGCGGCCCGGCGCGGGGCTTCGCCCTTGCCCACCCGCCGCACCTCGACGACGAGCCTGATGCCCTGGCGCACCTCCGCCCTCGTGCCATCGAAGGCCGCCACCCGCTGGATCCGGGTCTGCTGCATGTTGCTCGCGCCCGTGTTGCCGTGCCCGAGGTCGGTGCCCGCGGCGCCCGCCTCGGTGCTCTCCGACCCCTTGAATCCGGCGCTGCCGGTCAACGCTGCCGACTCGGAGGCGTTGTCCTCCAGCATGGTGTAGAGCTGGAGGATCTGCCCGTAGTCGGAGACCTCACCCCGATACTGCGCGTCCTCACCGAGCTCGGCCCGTACGGTGATCTCGAGCGCTTCCGCGTCCCTGCCGACCCTGACGGTGTAGTCGGCGGGGGGCGAGTCCGGGTCGAGCATGCTGTCGATCTTCCCGAGCCAGGTGTTGCCGGAGAAGTCGTTCGTCAGCGCGCGCCACAGGGCGGTGTCCTGGTCGAGCGTGCCCGGAGCCACCTCCTCGACCGCCGCCACGATCTCGTCCAGCAGCTCCACCTCGGTGCCCGGCCTGTCCGCCGGATGGAGGCTCACCCCCTTGACGGTGCTCATGCCGATGGCGTCCTGGTAGGTCGGCGCGAGCGCGGCGGCCACCTCGCCGTTCTCCAGCCGCAGGGCGGCGGCTCGCAGGTTGTCCAGAACGTGGGGATGGAACTCCGTCCGGCTCAGCATGCGCTCGATGGTCTCGGAGTCCGTTTCGCTGCGCCGTCCAGGAGGCACCCCGGGCGGCATCAGGTCGACCAGCCTGTCGGCTGGGAACAGGTCGAGCAGCGCGGCGAGCGCCCTGCCCATGCTGTGCTCCGAGGTGAGCGGGACACCGGGCACGGCGGTGAGGCCCGGCGACTCGGCCCTGGCCTGCGCCAGGTCCTGCAGGTACCGGTCCATGAACCTGACCGCGACCCGGCGGCTGAGCTTCAGGTTGCCGTTCATCAGCCGTTCGGCCGCGTCGGCGACCTGGTGCAGGGGCAGCCGCACCTCGCCGCTCGCGTACAGGTCGAGCGCGTCACGTTCGGCGAGCAGGTAGACGACGGTGCCCTTGCGCGGTTCTGTCGTCCTCGCGTCGGCGCCGGAGCCCACGGTCAGCTCGGGGGTGACGTCCATCACGAAGGCGTACTGCTTGCCCGTGTCGATGCCCAGCCGCTCGGGACCGGCGATGATCTTCTGCTCGAGTGCGGTCGTCCGTCCCCATGAGACCCCCGCGCCCTCGTCGGTGCCCCCCTTCGTGGTGACCGGCACGTTCAGGCCGCCCCCTGCGCTGCGCGGCCTGGACTGCCGGCCGGAGCTGCTGTGGGAGCCGAGCGTGAGGTTGATGTCGCCGACCAGCACGTCCGTGGCGGACAGGAATCGGGACTCGCCCCGCCTCAGGTGGAGGGAGACCGGCTGGTGCCGGGCCGCCCCGGCCAACGTCCGGGTGTCCACCCCGGTCCGGTGACCGGTGGAGAACACCTCGCGGTGGCTGATCAGCCCGCGTACGTTGAAGAACGCCGCGAGGTGCTGGAACTCGGGGGAGTCGCGGTCGAGCCGCCCGGCGAGCTCGTTCGCGGCGGCCGTCGCGATGTCGCCGACGTCGAGGTGGACGACCGTGGCCAGCCGGAACGCCCGCTCCGAGGTGGGATGACGCGGGCTCTCCGGCCTGGGGTGCCCGTCCGCGGACGGCGCGAGAGGGAGCAGGTCGGCGGGAAGCAGGACCCGCGCGTCGCCGGCCTGTCCCTCCGCCACGGGCTGCACGAGGTTCGGGCCGGTCAGCCGATCGACGCGGACGGTGTGCGGGACGCGGAAGACCGCGGTCTGCCCGAGGCCCTCCATGAGCTTCACCTGGTTGACGGTGCTGCCCGTGGTGTGCTCCCCGAACCCGCCCCGGCCGGCGTCGACGCCGCCGCTGTACCCTCCGAATCCGCCGGGCGCGTTCTTCAGCCCGGCTTCGCCGTGGATCCCGAGCCCGGCCGACGTGCCCTGGTTCCGGGTCGAGGTGTAGGTGTCCGAGCCGATGTCCAGCGTCACCACGCGCTCGGCGGTCGACACCCCCTCGTAGACGGCGTTGTCGAAGTCCTGCTCCAACTTGATGCGCAGGGTGTAGTGCTCAGCCGTGAGGCCGGTCCTGTGGTGCACCAGGTTGATGAGCAGGCCATCCGCCTGGGCGGCCTGGTCATAACCGGTCTCCAGGCGTTCCGCGGAGAACTGCTCGGCGACGAGCTGCTCGTTGGCCATCTGGCTCGCCCTGAGCCACGGGTCCATGGAGTAGTCGGGGATGCCGTTCTTGAGCTTGGGCAACACGCCCTTGTCGCGCAGATAGTCCTCGACCTGGGCCCGGACCTCGTGCATGCCGGTGACCTGCTGAACCAGTGCCGGGCCCGCGCCCCGGGTCTGTCCCGGATCGCTGCCGAGCCAGGTGGGCAGCACGCCGGTTCTCCCGGGCGGGGCGACCTTGACGGGGTCGCCGCGGAGCACGATGGATCCGTCCGCGTTCCGCCCGATCTCCGCCGCGGCGTCAACCGGCAGTCCGTAACGGTAGGCATCCGGTTCGGTCATGCGGAACAGTCCGGTGCTCGGGTCGGAGACGAGAGTGATCGGTGGCTGCCCGTCCACCTGGATCGTCACCGTGTGCACCATGTTCAGCAGATAGCTCTGGGTTTGGCCATCCCATGCCTGCACGCCCGGATGGAGGGACGCCGCGGTCTCGCTGGTGCTCGTGGAACCCGCCCGGTCCAGGTTGCCGCCGAAGGTGCCCTTCACGACGAGCTCGGGGGTCGCTTGCTGCTCGTGCGACTTCGTGGTGGCGCCCACGTCCGCTCCGAGGCCCTTGTCGTGGCTGTTGGAACGGCTCTGGCCCGCGATGGAGGATCCGGTCCGATGCCGCTCCTGGCGTTGCCTCACGGTGCCGCCGACGAGGGTGCCCCCGGGAAGCACGGCGGTGCGTACGGTCACCGTGGCCCTGGCCCGGCCGTGCACGGTGATGGTCCGGCGGAGCCCCGACGGATTGTTGACGGCCTCGCCAAGGTAACTGGGCAGATCCTCGGTGAACGTCGTGAGGACCTGGCTCCGGGCGACAGGGCTGAGCCTGAGCCCGGCCTCCTCGATCGCCCTGACCGCGTCGTCGGCCAGCTTGATCAGGCCGGTCATGCCGGTGACGACGTGTTCGGGCAAGGGAGTCCGCTGCCGTTCCTCCTTCGGGAGCTGGAGGACGGGCTTCGGAGGGTCGGTGAGGTAGGCGTGCGCGATCCACACGTTCTGCCGCGCGGACTCGCTGTCGGCGGGCAGCTCACGCATCACCGAGTGGCCGGACGCCGTGCGCAGCTCCACCTCCCAACTCGCCCTGGCGCTGAACATGGCGGCCATGCCGCGGTTGTCCTCGACGTTGCCGCCCACCCAGTTGTCCTGGGCCGAGGTGTTGACGGAGCGACCGTCGCCCCAGCCGAGCCTGAACCTCAGTACGCCGTGTTCCGCGATCTGACGGGCGGTTTCGAACGGCAGGAACCGCAGCACCCCCCTGACGGCATCCATCAGGTCCCGGTCGAAGTCGAGCCCGCGAGGCATCCGACCGGTCACGGACGATCTGCCGCCGCCCTGCCTCAGCCGGCCGTACATGGTCTCGGAGTGCGTGCCGCCGGGCCTGGCCACCTCCATGAGGTCGTCCAGCGTCAGTTTGATCCGCAGCTCCGTGCCGGTGGCCACGTTCAGGCGCAGGAGCAGGCCGTCCTCCGAGACCACGCCGCGGAAGGCCTGGCGGATCGCGTACCTCAGCTCCTCCTGGGTGAGCTGTGTGGCCACCCCCTCCTGCCTGAGCATGTCGTTGACCAGCTCGGTCAGCACGGGCAGGTTGGCGACCGGCCCCGCCGCGAAGCTCGCCAGCAGAGCGTGCGCCGACGGCAGCACCGCCCGGCTCGCCGATTCGTAGGCGTCCCTCCGGCTCCTCAACTCGTACATGGCGGACTCGACCTGCAGCGTTTTGGGCTTGTCCGGCCTGTTCACCCTGTTCAGGGCGGCGAGCGTGGCATAAGCGGCTTCGAGCGCGTGGTCGGCGGCCGCGGCGGCGGCCTCGTACCGCTCGGCCATGCGGGTGTGGTGCTGGGCGATCGACGACGCGGTCATGGCGTCCAGCTCAGCCCGGCGAGTGCGTTCGGGCGCGCTGTCGTCCAGGGTCCGGCCGTGAAGGGCCGCCTTGTGCAAGGCCTCGAAAGCCTCCTCCCGCGCGATCCAGGCGTTGCGCCGGTGCTGGAGGCCGAGCTCGAGGTTGTGCCGGCGGGCGACCTCCAGCGCCCTCTCCTCCTCGTGGATCTCCCTCCTGAGCTGCGCCAGCGGGCTGGACGGCGACTGTGACAGCCGGGGGAGAGCGGGCGGTGTCGCGGGCGGCAGCGCGGCGACGGCCTCCTGATACGTCCTCAGGGCCGCGGTGGCCGCGTCCGCGTGGGCCGCCAGCGTGACGTGGTCGACGCGAACTCCCGTGATCATGTCGTCCAGCAGGCCGTTGAGCTCCCGGAGAGCGTTGCGCGCGGCGATCGCCAGCCGCTCGGCCCCCTCGTGCAGCTCGCCGATCCGGCCGAGGTCCGCCGCGGTGGCCTGCCACGTCCGCGCGCGGTCCAGGTCGCTCCTGGCCAGGGCGTCCGCGGCGAGGGCGTACGCCCCGCCCGCCGACTCGTTGTAGGCACGTACCGTCGCGCGCTGAGCGGCGACGACCCCGCCGAGCGCCTCGACGGTGGCGCGCAGCGTCAGGGCGGTGGCCTGGCGGGCGGTCAGATGTCCGCGGAGGTCGGCGTGCAGCGCGAGGATGTCCTGGGCGCCGCGGGCGCTGGCCAGTTGCTCCTGCGCCGCGACCCGGCGGTAGTGCTGCTCGTAGGTGGCGCCCAGGCGGCGCAACTGCGCGGCGAGCACCTCCGGCGGGCCGATCGCGATGCGGCGCGCCCGAACCGTCTCGTCGAGGAGCAACTGGTAGACCTCGGCGGCGTGCACCGCCGAGGCCGCCGCGGCCTGCCGCTCGGCCGCCGTGCCCGGCGACCGCGACGCCGGGCCGGTGAGCTCGGCGGCGGCGGCGCGCAGCGCGGCGATCTGCCGGCGGAGCAGGTCCGGCTCCGGCGCCGCGCCGGTGAGCGCGGGAACCACGCTGACCTGGTCGGCCTGCTCCTCGTACCGCTGATGGAGCTGGTTGGCCGCATACAGCGCCCTGGCGAACTCGGTGACGCGCGTGTTGGGGGTGCTCGCGGTGTGCACGAGCGCCTGGGCGCTCTCGTAGGCGGCTCTCGCCTGGGAGACCGCCTCCAGCAACGGGTCGGTGCTCATGCTGCCGGCCACCGTCATCGCCTGGAGCCGGAGGTTCATCTCGACGACCAGGAGCCGGTCGATCTGCTGCGCCAGCGCCTGGTCGAGATCCCGTACGAGCGGATCGACGGCGTGGTCGTGCTCGCGTAACCGGCCGACCAGGTCGGCCACCGACGGCGGGGCGGCCGGGGCCGACCAGGAAGGCGCCGTCCTCAGGCCGTGCGCCTCCAGGATCCGGCGTACGGCGTTCCGCTCCGCCACGAGGTCGGCCCGCTGGTCCTCGCTCACCTCGCCGATCCGGCGGGTCAGGAACTCCTCCTCGCGCTGCCGCGCCGTCAGGCACTCGTCGCGGCCCTCCGGCCGGGTGACCAGGCGGCGGAGCAGGTTCTGGCGAGGGTGGTTCCTGGCGTGCAGGGTGTCGACGATCTCGTGCAGCACCAGCCTGGCCACCTGGTCGGGCGCCACGCCCGGAGCCAGCCGCACCTCGTTGACATTGCCCGGGTTCACCACGGTACGGCCGAGCCGCCCGCGTGAGACGCGGCCCACCTCGAAGGTGAACGTCTGGTCGGGGAGGCCGCTGAGCTCGACCACCAGCGTGTCGGGCGCGGTCCAGCGCAGGCCGGTGACCGTTTCGCCGAGGTCGGCGGCGAGCACCTCGGCCTCGAACGCCGCCCTGGCCTCCGCCACCGTGAGCCGGGGCACGCCGCTCTCGCGGCCGTCGGCGACGAACCTGGTGTTCCTGATGGGACGGCCGCTCACGAGCGCGTGGGCGTCCCTGGTCCGGCGCGCGGTCCTGATCAGCCGGGTGACCAGGCCCGGTGCGGGGTCCGCGGGCTGCTGGGCCGGCGCGGGGGCGGCGGCGGGCCCCGTGTCGGCCTGCGGTGTCGTGCCGGAGACGGTCACCGTCTCGGTGGTGGTGACGGTGCCGGGCGTGCCGACGTCTTGCGGGCTGCCGCTGGGGTCGGGCGTTCGAGGGGCGCCCTCCGGGGTGCCGGTCGGGTCCGGAGCGGCGGCCGTCTCCGGAGCACTCGCCGTCTGCGGAGCGCCGGCCGCGTCGGGGGCGCTCGCCGACTCCGCGGCGCCCATCGGATGCGGAGTGCCGGTCGTATCAGGGGTGTTCGCCGGTTCCGGGGTGTTCGCCGGTTCCGGGGTGTTCGCCGGTTCCGGGGTGTTCGCCGGATCCGCGGTGCCGGTCGGGTCAGGGGTGACGGTGGAGTCCCGCGGGCCGTCGGGCGCGGCCGACGGTTCGGCCGGGGCCTGCTCCGCCGTGGGCGCGGGCCGCTGGTCGGGGGCGGGGGCGGCGTCCTGCGCGGCAGGCCGGGTCGCCGGTCGCGAGTCCTGGTCCCGTGGCTGGTCCTGGTTGTCCTCGGGCTGGTCCTGGGACTGGTCCTGGACGTTCGGGTTCTGCGCGGCGGCGGTGTCCTGTCGCGTCTTCGCGTCGTTGCCGTGCTGCGACCTGTTCGTCTGGTGCGCGTCCTGGCCGGCGACGTCAGGTCCCGGTACGGACCGCGTCCCCTTCTGCGCGGGCTGCGGCCCGGCCGGTTCGGCGACCGGAGCGCCGCGGTCACGTCGGGGCCCGCCGGACAGGTCGCCGCCTGGCTGCTGCGGTGTCACCACCGGCACGGCTGTGCCGTCGGACGAGCCGGGACGGGGTCCGGCCGGCGAGGTGAAGTCCCCCGCGGTGAGGCCTGCCGTACCGGGCGGGTTCTGCTGGGCCGCCATCGCTTCGTTGATCACGCCGCTCAGCGTGGAGATCGGGGAGACGATGGCGCTCACGACGTTATGGCTGGTCGGGCCGAAGGTGTTCGTACGGCCCGCGCCGCCGAGGAAACCGCCGTAGAAGCCTTCCGCGCCGGGCAGCGCGAACTGGTCGTACACGGCGTAGTTGGCGACGACGCTGCCGGCCGGTGAGGCGACCATGTTGTTCAGACCGGTGTTCAGCGCACGTCCGGGGAAACGCAGGAAGGCGTTGCCGACGCCGCGGTTGTCGCCCGCCATCCTGTTCAGCCGCGAGATGCCGGGCAGATCGTTGGCGAAGCGCGACATCGGACCGCCGAGTTTGGTGCCCGCGATCGCGCCGGTGCCCGCGCCGATCGCCGCCGCCTTGATCTTCTTCCAGTCCCACGAGTCGCGGGTGCCCATCTTGATCTGCTGGTACTGGGAGAGGACGTCGATGGAGAGCTCTTCGGTGATCTCCTCGAACAGTTCGGCGGCCAGCGCCGCGTTGAAGAACCTGCTGCCCGCGCCGGCTCCGGCGAGCCTGGTGACCTGGCCGCTCGCGGCGACCGTGCCCGACCTCGACGCCACCAGCGCCAGGCGCTCCATGATCAGGGCGATCCTGCTCGCCCCCGCCGTCCCGACGCTGCGCAGGAGCATGCTCGCGAGCGGGAAGAAACCCGCGGCGATCAGGGCGATGAACGCGGCGATCACCGCGATCCAGAACGCGATGTTGATCGAGAACTTGGTGTACTGGGTCTCGCGGGCGAAGTTGTCGACCATCTTCGCGTAGGAGAAGGACTCCTGCGCCTTGGCGACCACGCCGGCCTTGTCGTCGTAGAGCTTGGCCAGCCGTTTGAAGATGGCCGGCTTGGCGGGCGACTGGAGGCTGCCGTTCAGGGTCTGCACCGTGGTGGAGGTCGGGTCGAGCGTGCTGATGAGCAGGTTCATCAGCTTGACGTACTCGACGCGCAGTTCCCAGAGCTTGCTCTCGCTTCCCTCGGGCCAGCTCTGGCCCGCTGTGAGCAGCGGGATCAGGTGGTGGACCACCCAGCCGGGCAACGCCTCGGTCCGCCAGACCGGCTCCACGTCCTTGGTGGCGATCCCGCCGTCGAACGCGCCGGTGCCGCCTGCCGGCTTCCGGGCGTCGTTGTTGACATCGCCCTTGCCCGCCATCATGTGCCCGCCATCATGCCTGGCGGTAGGTCGTCGACAGGCCCAGGTCGATCGCCTGCTCGGTGGTGAGCGTGTTGGAGACCGTCGCGCGCAGCAGGGGCCCGGAACCGGAGATCTCCTTGATAAGATCGTCGGTGTCCCGCAGGAATCGCTCGGGGCCGCCACCGGCCAGGTATCGCGAACTGAAGGACTGGCCGTCCGGCCCGTCGCCCTGAGGGCGGGCGGCGTTCAGCGCCCGGATCCGCGCCGCGATGGCCGGCCAGGCGGTGCTCAGGTTGTTCGCCATGGCGTCCCACTGGTTCAGGCTGTTGCTGATCGGTTCGCGGATGTGCACGTCCGCCCGGTCGTCGGCGGTCATCGACGGCGTCTCTCCCCGGGCATCGGGCCGGAGAGCTGATCGAGCACCGCCTCCAGATCGCCCTCCAGATGAGCGCGTAACTGCTCGGGCGGCACCACCGGCTGGAAGACCTCGAGCAGCTCGTCCATGGCCTTGGCGGCGGCCCGCCGCACGGTGTCGGTGATCGCGTCCGCCAGCCCTCTGGCGTCGGGGCGGCGGAACACCCGGGGGTCGAGGTCCAGCCTGATCAGCTCGCCACGGACGCTCACCGTGGCCGAGACGAGCCCGTCGGCGGACTTCTCGGTGACCCGGATCGCCTGCGCCCGGGCGTTGAGATCGGTCGCCTCGCGCTGCATGCGCATGAAGGTTGCGCGTAATTCGTCGGCGTAGGCCTGGAGCCCGACTACGTCGGCGTCCTCGATCAAGGCCCCACCCCCTAACTGGGGCGAATATAACAACAACATCATCGGGCGTGAAAGAGAACATGAGCCATGTTGTTCATCAACGGCTGACGATCTTTACGAGCTTCTCGCTGAGCGCCGACACCTCCTCTCGCTTCACCCAGATGCGGTACACGCCGCGCTCGATCCGTTCCAGACCGAGCCCCGCGGCGTGCAGGGCGTCCCCGCCGGTGTACTCGATGAGCAGCTCGGCCTCCCGTGCCGTGTGCACCAGGAACGGGGCGCCGTGCCACTCGCAGACGGTCGTCACGTGCCAGACCGCCGAGCAGTCCGCGGCGGGAACCGCGCGCACGAACCGGCCGGGCGCCACCTTCTCGAAGCCGTCGGCGGGCGCCGAGCCGTACAGGCGCAGGTGAAGCCGGCCGTCGACGAGGTCCGCCGACGCCTCGTAGTCGGTCCCGGCCCAGCGGGCGCGGTACGGCTCGCGGCTCACGCGTCCGCCACCATGAGCCAGCGGCCGTGGTCGGCGTCGTACCTCGCCTGCGTACGTTCCTTCCCATCGGCGGCCAGCTCCACGATCTCGGCGCCGTGCGGCAGGCCGATGCCGTCGATCTTGTACTCCCTGATGGTCTCGGTCGCGTTCGGCACCAGGCCCATACCGGCGAACGGCGGCTCCTCGATCACCCAGCCTGCCATCGCCAGGCGGCCCCCCTCGTCGGTGCCGCCGTACGGCGTGCGGTAGAGCTCCAGTCCGATCGCCGGCCAGCGCAACAGGTTGACCGCGCCCTCCGCGGTGAGCGCGTCCTCCTGAAGCAGCGCGTCGGCGAGCACGGAGGGGGTCGCGATGTGCGCGACGTCCAGGGCGTGATGGCAGTAGCCGGAGATCCGCGGCTGCTCGCCGGCCAGCAGCTCCTGAAGCTGCGCCACCTCGAGCAGCTTCTGCACGATCGGGATGCCGCTGTCCGGCTCCGCGGCCAGGTCCTGCTCCAGCGTGGGCACCGCCAGCCTCGCGACCGTGCCGGGTTCGAGCAGGAACGACGGCTCCAGCCCCGGGTTGACCGCCAGGCCCCAGCGGGGATCGGGCCAGCCGGCCGCCAGCTCGACCAGCGACAACACCCGGAAATGCCGGACGGCGTCGCCGGTGGCCTCCCGCATCGCCTCCGCCGAGGTGTACACCACCACCCACACCCGATCCGCCCCAAGGAACGTCGGCCAGGCGATCCGCTCGTCACCCCTGGCGGCGGCGTCGGTGACCGGGCAGGCGAAGTCCGCGTACCGCAACAGTGTGAGACAGGTGGTCAGGTCCTGCCGGCCGTGCGCCTCCTGGAGTCGCTTCTCGAACGCGCTCGGTGCCTGCATGGCGACACCCTAGTAGGTTCGCTCGCACCCCTGTAGGTTGCGGGTGTGACGGATCGGCCGGTTGCCCGCACCCGCGACGAGGCACTCGTGTACCTCGACCTGAACCCGTGCGAGTGCGGCTCCGTGGAGACCGAGTGGGACAGCGGCGTGGTCAGCGTCGAAGGTTCGCTGGTCACGTGCTACTCGGGCGTCTGCGAAGGTTGCGGTGCGGAGCGGGAGCACCTGTTCTCGCTGCCGCGGCGCGAGACCATGCCGGTCGGCTGGCCGGCTTTCGGCGGGACGGAACCGTCGGAGTTGCTCGATGCCGGGGAGTGGATGTGGCTCGCCGACCTCACGGCCGGCAACGTCCCCGCCGACCCGGAGAACGCTCGCCGGACGTTGTCCATGGCGCGCGCGGCCGTGGAGGAAGTGCTCAAGTTCATCCCCGAGGGGCAGGACGACGTCCCCGCGGAGGCGTTCTGGACCGCGCGCGGACGGGAGGTGCGTGCCGCCGAGCCCCCTCGCTTCCGCCGCGACCGCCTGCAGGTCGTCAGGGACACCTACCGCGACCTCGCCGGCCGTTGACCGCGGATCAGTCCCGGTCCTGGTGTCCGTTGAGCGCCTGGCGGCGGTGCTCCCTCGGGCTGATGCCGTAGGCGGCGCGGAAGGCGCGGCTGAACTCCGCGCCGTTCCTGAAGCCCCAGCGGATGCCGATCTCACCGATCGGATGCTCCGCCAGCCGGGGGTCGGCCAGGTCGCTGTGGCAGCGTTCGAGCCGGCGCCGCCGAATCGTGGCGCTGACGGTCTCCGGTTGTTGCTCGAACAGCGCGTGCAGGGTGCGCACGGAGATGTGGTGGTGCGCGGCGACGCTCGACGGCCCCAGCTCGGGGTCACCGAGATGGTGGTTGATGAAGGCGTCGATGTGCGTGACCAGAGTCCGGTGGCGGCTCTCGGCCGGCAGCCGGTGGTCGGCGTCGAGGCGACCGGCGACGAACGCGGCGGCCAGGTCCAGGCCGATGCTGCCGAGCCTTGGCAGGTCAGCGGGGTGGCAGTCGCCGGCGTGCTCGCGCAGACCGGTGAGATAGTGGGCCAGCAGCGCTCCCGAGCCGGTCCGGGCGGGGAGCCTGGCGGCCAGCAGGCGTTCCACCTGGCTCCGTGGCAGGGGCAGCGCGTCGCGCGGCAGGAACAGGATCGTCAACCGGGTCAGCCCGCCGACGTCGAGGAATTCGGTGGTGTAGGGGGAGGAGGTGTCGAACAGCGACATGTCGCCGGCCTGTAACAAGGAGTCGTTGCGCTGCTGCCGCAGCCGTACCGGGTTGTCGTGGACGAGGAAGAGCTGGTAGCCCTCGGGGTCGTGCTGCCTGATGTGGGTGGGGGTGCGCCGGCCCGCCAGCGGCGACATCGTGAACTCGCCCACGCGCACGCGCGACAGGTCGATGGAGTGCACCCGGCCGTAGAAGTCGTCGGCGTGCTCGCTGGACAGCGACGTGGGCGCGATCTCGTGCGCGGCCATGTGCGCCCACCACTCCAGGCGATCCTTCTTCGGGATCGGGTCGGTGGACACGGAGACCACCGGGCTCGGTCTGACGGTGCGGTGAATCCAGGAACTCCGGAACTGGTGATCGCACACCGCATCCACGCTGTCGGCCACCGTCCAAGGGTCCACAACCCGGGCCCCGGCCGCAAGACCGGCGGCACAACGGCCGCCGGAAGATCAGCGGCCCGCGACCGCCCCGCTCCCGGCGCCCGCGAGCTGTCTCATCGCGGGATCTTTACTGCTGACGGCTGGTCACAGGCGGGCGATCCACTCGTGACTCGTGAGGACGTCAACACCCCTGGCTGGGAACACGCGATTGATCAGAAAGTCGTGCACGTCCGGTTCCGCGTCGGCACAGGCGTCGCTGAGCACTGTCACGCCGTAGTCGCGGTCGGCGGCGTCGTAGAGCGTAGCGGCGACCATCGCCCCGGTCGCGACACCGGTCAGCACGACCGAGTCGATGCGCTGGGCGCGCAGGAGCCGATCGAGGTCGGTCGCCGCGAACGCGCTGGCGCGGCGCTTGAGGACGACGGCCTCGCCCGGCAACGGCTCGATGCGCGGGTGCACGAGCGTTTCGGGTGATTCCTCGTGGAACAGCGTCCCCGCCCCTTGCAAGGCGCTGATCAACTGGTTTCCCGCTGCCACATCAAGGCCTGAGGCCCTGAGCCCGAAACGCACGAAGATCACCGGGATTCCGGCGGCTCTGGCCGCGGGAAGAACCCGCTCCACGGCGGGAAGCACGGCGGCGGCGAAAGGGTAGTTGTCCACGATGCCCGCCTGCAGGTCGCCGACGATGAGCGCGGTGGTGGTCATACGGGTTCCTTGTCTGTACGGCGCGCCATCGGCCATCCTCACGACGTACCTTGGCGTTGTTGTCATCGATCTCGTACTGACCTCGTACTGATCTAGTACGACGATAGTGGGACAGATCCGCTTATGATCCATTGGCCGCGGCGCAGGCGGCTTGGGTCGTAGACCGCACTATCGGCTCCATGTCCACCACAACCAGCCCCTGACTGAGGTGGGCGATCGTGACCTTGACGAGGATCGGACAGGCGCCCTCGGGCGGCTCGGCGAGAGCAGGCTGCCAGCCGCACCATGCGCGGCGCGGTGGAGCTGCGATCCACGGCTCGAGAAATCCGCACCGACAACGGGCGCGGCGCGTTCCCGGATGAGCTGAGCCGGCGGCGTCAGCACCGCGAACGTGAGGGTGGCCACGGCCCCGGGAGGTGCGGCGATCGGCAGGTGCGGGATCCGCGTCGCGTTGGCCGCGTTGGGGATGCTGGGGCTGGGGCTTGGGTTGCTGTCCGCGGTCGCGGTGCTCGCCGGAAGCGACTGGACACCCGGTTGAACGCCTCGCAAGGCTCCTGGCGGCCTGCGCTTGAACCTAGAAGCGGTGGATGTTCCTGCAGCCCCTGGTCACGGTGTGGTTCGCGCCAGTTCTTCAAGCTGCTGGACAACCTTGTCGATCGGCGCAGAAGCGTCGATCTCGACAGTGGAGGTGGCCCTGAGCAGCGGCTCCACGTTGGCCAGGTCGCGCAGGATGGCCGCACGTTCCTCAGGGCGCTTGCCGAAGGGGTTGTTGGTTCGCGTCGCGATGCGGGCAAGCATGATCTCAGCGGGAGCGCTGAGCAGGACGACGTGGTCGAATCGCGGGTAGAACCGACCCTGATTGGACTTGCAGCCGGCCACGAAGAGGGCGCCCTCACGGTGGTCGGCGAGCAGGTCGCTGATGGCCGACTCCCGCCACACCCAATCAGCGGATCCGTCCGGCAGAGTCACCCAGTGGCTCCACTGGTCGGTGTCAGTGTCGACGGCGTGATGACCCCGGGCCGCCAGCACCGCCAACGCCGTGGACTTGCCGGTGCCCGACATGCCGGTGACCAGGATCTTCGCCATCGGCCGAGACTACCGGACCGCCCTGATCTCGGTCGGCTTCGGATGACCTGGATTGGCGATCCGACGCTCGCAGGCACCCGGATGAACGCGCCCCTGAGGCCGGCTTGACCTTGTCACCAGCGTCAACGTTTACCGTCGCGACATGAACAGCTTGGATCGGGTCACCCTCCTCAAGTACGACCAGAGCTTCTTCGACGCCCTCGTGGCAAGCGATCTCGCCGTTCTGGAGGAACTGCTGGCGGACGACTTCGTCCTGGTCGGGGTCGAGGACGGGGCCGTCGCCGACAGGGGGATCCTGCTCGACCTGGTGGCCTCCGGCTCCCTCCGGTTTCCGCGGATCCACTCGTTCCCGGACGAGGCGATCGTCCGGGTCATCGGCACCGTAGGCATCGTCGTCGGGCGTACCGGCATGAACTTCACCACCTCCGACGGCGCCACGTTCAGCGCCGGAAGCCGCTACACCCACGTCTACGCCGCCGACGCCCACGGCACCTGGCGCCTCGTCTCCGCCCAGGGCACCGCGATCAAGGCTTGATCCAGGCCGGGACAGCGGACAGGGGAAAGCGGCCCCTGTCGCTCGGTGAGGCGTCAGGGGCCACGGTGTGCGTCGGTCGTGCCCGTGCCCAGCCGGTGGAGGAGCGCGGTCCGCCACGCGCCCCTCTCCGGTGGGACGTGGGAGCGGCCTGCGCAGCCGGGCTGCTCAACGCCGTTCAGCAACTCAGCCTCGCCATCGCGTTCATGATCGGTGGACGGCTCCGAGACGCTGATCAGGCGGCGGAAGAACTTCAGCAGGCGCCTCGACTGGCCGCCCACGATGCGTGATCGCTTCGGAACCCTGTCCGCATGACGGGTTGCTTGCGAACACCGCTCGACGTCGGGCCTGGGCCGGTCTGCGGTCTGGGCGCCGTCGGCGGCCCGTGTTCGTCGGCCCCCTCGGCGAGCCGGCCGCGCTGCTGTAGGGCGCGAGTGGTTCCCAGGTTGGGCGACCGCGCCCGCGCGTGAGGGCCCAGGGCGTCCGCATCGCGAACGTCATCGCCGGATCGCGGCGTGACCTCAGCTCAGGTCGAAGATCGACTTCCTTTCCCAGAACGGCAACACGTAGTTGCACAGCTTGCAGATCATGAGCGCCACCGGGTTGGGGAAGTAGCCGTTCTTGTTGTCGATGCGGCCGTCCTGCCGCGTGAATTCGGTGCTGTGGCACAGCGGGCAGGTGAGCTGGGGTGTGGTCACTCTCGCGCAACGAGCGGGTGGTCATCCGAGTTCCACTACCTGTCAGAGCGCTGCTCCACTCGCGATCAGGGCAGGGCGGCGAACACTCCTCAGTCCACCCCGAGTCCGCCCCCGAGGCCGATCAAGCCTCGTGATGCGGCGGGCGACGGCGGGTAGTCGTCGACGGTCATGGAGTTGTAGAGGCGTGCGCTCTTGGTGGCGAGGCGGAGGAGGGCGCGGCTGGGCCCGGCGGGCAGGGCGGAGATCAGGCGGGCACCCTGGGCCAGCCCCCACACCCCGAGGCGGGACGTGGGGACCAGGGTCTTCGCCGCGCTCAGCGCGACCGCGCGGCTGCCGCGCACGTGCTCGGCCATCGCCCGCTCGTAGGCGGGGAAGGCGCGCTCGTGGTCACCGCCCGCCCGCGCCAGCTCCCCGGCGAGGACGTACGCGCCGACGACGGCCAAGCTGGTGCTGCCGCCGACGGCCGGGCCGGGGCAGTAGCCCGCGTCGCCGACGAGCGTCACCCTTCCCCGCGACCAGGTGTCCATGCGGAGCTGTGTGATCGAGTCGAAGTAGAACGCCGGGGCGCGGTCCAGTTCGTCCAGCCAGCGGTCCACGTCGGCGTTCATGCCCTCGAACGCGCCGCGCAGCAGCTCCCTCTGCCGGGGCACGTCGCGGTGGTGGTAGTCGAGCTCGCGCTCGCTCCGGAACAGGAACAACGCCCGCGCGTCACCGAGGTGCCGCGCGCCGTACATGCCGGCAGTGCGGCCGACGCCGACGTGCATGTGGAGCTCGCCGTCGAGGCCGGAGACGTTGGGCAGGGTCAGCACCCCGAGGTAGGCCCCGATGAAGTCGCTGAAGCGGGACTCCGCGCCGAAGACAAGGCGGCGCACGTTGGAGTGCAGCCCGTCCGCGCCGACGACGAGGTCGAAACGGCGCGGCGCGGCGTTCTCGAACCGCACCTCTCCTTCGGGTGAGATCGCGCTGATCGAGTCGCCGAAGACGTACTCGACGTCGTCGCGCGTGGCGTCGTAGTAGATCTCGCTCAGGTCGTCGCGCATGATCTCGACGTGCCGGTCGGAGGTAGCGCTGAAGATCTTGGAGAGGTCCACCCGGACGGGCCGCCGTGCGCCCTCCGGGTGGACGGTCATCCGGTTGGTGCCGGTGGCCCGCTCCTCGACGCGGGGGAGCACGCCCATCCTCTCCGAGATGTTCATCGCGGGCCGGAACAGGTCGACCGCGTGCCCGCCCGTCTTGCGCAGCACGGGGGCCCGTTCCACGACGGTGACCTCGAAGCCGTATCTCGTGAGCCAGTAGGCCAGCACCGGACCGGCGACGCTGGCACCGGAGACGAGAATCCGCATGGCACCTCTCCTTGTCATTCAGTCCACCCGTACGGCGTGGATCGCGGTGAAGGCCAGCAGGGGAGTGGCGGTCCGCGACGGATCCTCGAGCAGGGGCGAGTGCCCGAGACCGGGCAGCAACTCGACCTTCGCGCCCGGAACGGCGCGGTAGTCGGAGGCGGATGAGGATCGCCATCTGCGGTCGTCCTCACCGAAGATCACCAGTAGCGGCTTGCCCAGGACTGCCAGCCGATCCGGGAGCGCCCGCTGCTCCATGTAATGGCGGGTGGCCTGCATCGTCGTGGTGAGCGTGTGGTAGGTCATGGCGCGCGCGTCGTCCAGGAGCTCTTGTGGGATCTGGTAGCCCGCACGGCTGAAACCGGTGCTCGCGAACCGGCGGAGCTGCTCGTCGGTCGGCGGCCACTGCGAGGGTGCGAATGCGGCGGACTCCGGTGCGATGAAGGCGTCCAGGCTGGGGCCGGTGTTGATGAGCGCGAGCGCGGTCACCAGGTCGGGCCGTTGTTCGGCGAGGGCGGTGGCGACCGCGCCGCCGCTGGAATGGCCGACGACCACGGTGTGCTCGACGCCGAGCAGGTCCAGGGCCGCGCCGACCCTGCGTGCCTGGTCCGGGAGGGCGTAGCTGCGGTCGGCCGGTTTGGCCGACCGGCCGTGCCCGAGCAGGTCGATCCGGATGACGCGGTGAGATCCGGTCAGCAGCGGAACCATCGAGTCCCACGATCGGGTCGAGGAGGCGGACCCGTGGATGAGCAGGAGTGCGGGGGCGTCGCGGGGGCCGTCCTGGCACACGTGGATGTCGCCGTCGTCCAGCGGCAGGGACGAGAACTGGGTGGTGGCCTCGGCGCCGCCGGTCACGTACGGTCCGCCGTCAGAAACAGTCATGAATCCACTGTCGCCGCCGGTGCGCGCCGGAGGATTGGACAAATGTTCCCCTCCGTCGGCTCGCTAGCATGGGACGGTGCGGACGTTCGTACACGATGCGGCTGTGTGGGGCGTCGCGTGCCCGCGGCGGCCCAGCCGGGTGGCCGGTGTCAGCATGGCCGGGTTCCGTGTCCGTGACCTGGACGCGCTCCGGCTGGTCCCGCACCCGGCCGTGACGCTGCTGGTGGAGTTCGGCGCCGGTTCGCCCGTCGTGGACGATACGGCCGGGCGGCAGCAGCGGGGAAGTGTCGTGGCCGGGCCCGGGGTCGGGTCCGGAGGCGCGGTCTGGGCGCGGGGCGAGAACGTCGAGTGCGTGCAGGTGCGCCTGTCCCCGGTGATCGCACGCGCGGTGCTGGGCGTCTCCCCCGCCGACCTCGACGGCACCGTGGTGGCCCTCGAGGACCTGTGGGGCCGGGAGGTGTCCCGGATCCGTGAGCGACTGGGCGATGTCTCGTCGTGGCAGGATCGCTTCGCGTTGATGGACGCGCTGCTCGCCCGACGGCATGAGGCGGGGCCGCCGGTGGACCCGGAGGCGGCCTGGGCCTGGCACCGGATCGTCGGCAGCCGTGGCCTGGCCCGGGTCGACGGACTCGCGGCCGAGGTCGGGTGGAGCCGTAAGCGGCTGTGGTCCCGGTTCCGGTCACAGCTCGGCCTGCCGCCCAAGCGCGCCGTGAAGCTGGTCCGCTTCGACCATGCCGCCCACCGCCTGGTCGCGGGTGAAGCCGCGGCCCAAGTCGCGGCCGACACCGGCTACGCCGACCAGTCCCACCTGCATCGGGACGTCATGGCGTTCACCGGGGCAACCCCCGCGACCGTGGCCGGCGAGCCGTTTCTCGCCGTTGACGACATCGCATGGCCCAGCCGCGGAACACCCGACAGCCTCACCTCTCCAGGGGTCTCGGGCTCGGTCGCCGGCCGGAGATGAGACGTAGACCAGCTGTCGCGCATGGTCAAGGACCGGCGGCGGGACTCGGCATGGCCGGCACCCCGCATCCGGCCTTGATCGGTCCCACCGGGACGACTAGCCTGAGCGCCGTGCTGCCGGAAGGCGCGGCCGAGGCGATCGCGTCCCGCGGAAAGGACCCCGACCACGCCGCCATGGAGTTGGGGACTGACTGACGATGAGCGCGGAAGAGGATTTCCAGCAGGTCGGCGCCGAGCTGGCCGACCTGGGTGTACGGATCTCCAGGATGATGGGGAGTCCCGCGCTCAAAGATCAGGCGGGGAAGGTGTTCGCGAGCCTGCAGCGCGACGGCGCGATGGTGTTCCGGCTGGTCAGGGACACCCCCGAACACACAGCCGCGCTCCAGCTGGCCGGGGCGTCCCTGTTCGACCCCTCGGGGCGGGGCAGGGTGGTGAAGGACTGGGTCGTCGTGCCCCACTCCTCGGCCGAGAAATGGACGGATCTGGCCGAGGCCGCCCTCAGCCGCCCACGCTGACGGGGGGTCAGAGATCCAGGTCGGAGCCGCCGAAGCGGTCTTCGAGGAACCTGCCCTGGTCGCGCAGAGCCTGCTCGTCACCCCGGTACACCGACTCGGCGACCTTGCGGAGCTGGGCGTCCAGCAGGTCGAGTTGGGCCAGCAACTCCTCGTGGGCGCTGCGCTGCCGCTCGCCGCGCCGCGCGAGCGCGTACGAGCGGGGCAGGTTGGCGTAGGCCTCCAGGCTTGACGGCAGGTAGTCCCTGATCGTCTGCGACACGATGTGCAGGTGGTCGGGGGAGGAGGTGAGCGCGTCCGCGCGGCGCAGGATGTCACGCAGTACCTCGGCGAGCCCGGCGACCTTGGTCGCCACGTCGTCGGGGAAACGGTTCCGGCCGACCTTGGCCAGCAGCGTGTCCAGGTCGGCGAACAGCTGCCGGCTCTCCACCTCCGCGTGCGAGATCGTCAGCTTCACCCGGTCCGCCGGGGCGAGCAACGCCCCGACGCCGTACAGCCCGGCCACCACCACCGGCCAGTACGCCCCGGCCACCCCGAGGAACACCAGCACCACGCCGATCAGCGCCAGAGCGCATCCGGCGATGTTCTTCGTGGATCCGGCATAGGCGAGGACCCGGGCGGCCGGGCTACTGGTAGCCACGGATCTCCTTGAAGGCCGCCGTCAGCGATCCCGAGCGGGCGTCGAATGTCGCACCACCCGTGAGCTGCGCGACCTGATTCATCTCCGCCACGTCGCTGTCGCCGAAGAGCACGACGAAGGCAGGGAACTTCACCTGCAGAGAGCGGTAGTAGGAGGCGAAGTCGTCGTAGGAGCTGCCGTCCGTGTTCTCGCCGTCTGTCATCAGCACGATCGAGGTGAAGTCCGCGGACGGCGACGACCTCGCCTGCTCGTAGGCGGCGCGCAGACTGTCGAAGATCGCCGTACCGCCCGTGGTCCGCAGCGCCTCGCCGTACGAGCGGATCTGTCGGAGCACGGGGTCGGCGTTCCGCTCGGGCAGCGTGAACGTGCGCGGCTCCCCGGGCGTCGAGTTGAACGGGATCATCGTGACCGTCTCGCGGTTGCGGAAACGTGAGAACGTCCCGCTCACGGAGGTGTCGGCTCCGGCCAGCGCGGTCAGCGCCTGCTTCAGCGCATCGAGGCGATCACCCTCCATCGATCCGGAGGTGTCCAGCACGAAGAGGGTCCTTGAGGGCCTGCGCACCTGGTTGAGGTAGACGCCGATGAGCTCGTCGGCGGCGCTGCGCCGGTTGGGGAACGGCAGCTCCACCAAGGACGCCGATCCGAAGCGCTGGTCGGGCCGCACCTCCGGCACGATCGGCCGCCGGTAGGTCGTCGTCATGATCTCGCGCTGGATCTCGGGCTTGCGCAGCCACGCGGCGAGCTTCCCGTACAGCGCCTTCTTCTCCGCTCCGGCCGAGTTCAGCAGCGTGAGCGGGTAGTCGGCCGTCACGACGCCGTCGGTCGGGTAGATCAGCGTGAGCGGCTCCTTGAGCTTGCCCGAGGCGTTGAGACCGAGAAGCACGGACTCGTAGTTCACCAGCCCGTCCACCGTGCCCTGTTTGATGTACGCGTCGGCGAGCCAGCCGGAGGAGCCCGCGGTGAGCGTCTGCGCCGAGAAGAACTCCGTCAGCTTCGGCGTCGCCGCGTCGATCTGCGCCTGGTCCAGGGCCTCCCCGGCATCCGCGAGTGCGGCGGTCACACCGACCAGCGCGGAGAATCCGGAGTTGGAGGCGGCCGGGCTGGTCATGCCGAAGGTGAACTTGTGGGCGCGAGCGGCGGCGGCGATGTCGTTCCAGGTCACGGGTTTGGTGTCCCAGCCGAGCTCGCGGGCCTTCGACTGCTTCAGGCCGAGCAGGACCGGCGAGGCCATGACCTTGGTCTGGGTCGACAGCCGCGCGGTCGCCCCTTCGATGAGCGACAGGTAGCGGTTGGAGGAGAACCAGGTCGCGTCGAACGTGCCGTCCGCGCCGCCGCTCCCCACCTGCTCCGCTCCGTCGACGGTCCCGGAGTACGACAGCGCGACCCGCACGCCGACGGCCTCCTGCGCCCGTGCGAGCAGCGGCTCGAGGTCCTTGATCTCGCTGCCTGCGAGGACGCGGAGCACGTCGGGGCCGTTCACGGGCTCGGAGGGGGAGCCGGAACCGCCGCAGGCCGCCGACACGACGAGCAGGGCGATCACGGCAAGCGCCCGCCCGGCCGGTCGCATCGTGAGGACTCGGGAGGCGGTGGCACGCGTGGCGGCGTCGGCCGGCCTTCGCACCCGGGGAGCCCCTGAACCTGCGCCGGGGGTCTGCTTTCTCATCTGGGAAGGGCCTGTTCGTCGCCGCGCTGGGAGCGCTCCAGGTATGTACGGGCGTGGTCGAGTTCGACGGTCAGGTTGTTGACCGTGATCGCCATGTTCTCCACGGCCTGCGCCTTGAACGTGTCGATCGTGTCCATGGTGGCGTAGATGTTGTCGAACGCCTTGCGCAGCGCGTCCATGCCGACCGTGGTGGAGGCCGCCTGCGTCTGGATGTCCGCGGCCTGGGTGCGCAGCATTTCGCTGGTCGCCACGATCAGATCCGACGTGGTCGTGTTGAGGGCGGCGATCTGGTCGAGCACCAGCTTCTGGTTGGCCAGCGCCTGCGCGACGGTCACCGCGGTGCGCAGCGCGGCGATCGTCGTCGTGGTCGCGCGGTCCACACCCTTGATCAGCTCGTGGTTGTTCTTGCGGATCAGGTCGAGGGCGAGGTAACCCTGAGCGGAGACCGCGAGCTGGGTCAGCAGGTCCTGGTGCTTCTGCCGGATGCCGAAGAGCGCGTCCGAGCGCAGCGCGGTCGCCTTCTCCGAGTCGGCCGTCTCCACCCGCATGATCTGTGCTTCGACCGCGGAGTCGAGGGCGGCGGCGAGCAGGGCGTACTCCTGGAGCTTGGTCATCGACTCCCAGAGGTTGGCCTTCTCGCCCTCGATGGCCGCGTTGTCCTTCAGAAGCTCGTCCTGCCCGGACTTCAGGGCACGGATGATGTCGTCGATGTGCTGTTGAGCCGACTGATACTTCGCGAAATAGTCGCGCAGCCTGTCGCCGAACGGAATCATGCCCAGCAGCTTCCTGCCGGGGCCCGACGCCTGCTTGGGGTCGAGCTCGACGATCGTGCGGCGCAGCGCGAGCAGCTGGCCCGCCACCGCCACCTGCGCGTCGTTGCCCTCACCCCTGGCTGACGCGAGCGCCGCCACGGGACGTCGCAGCATGCGGTTGGCGACCTGGGACGACGCCCGGATCTCCGAGTCGCCCATCGAGGTGATGTCGTGCACCTTGCGGGTGAACTCGGGGGAGCGTGGGTCCAGCTCGCTGAGCTCCTCGGCGAAGCCCTTGGCCTTCTCGGCCAGCTCGTCGCCGCGTCCCTCGGATATGGGCAGCATGGTAGCCGCCTTCTCCACGGGCACCTTGGCCACGGGTTCGGGCGGGCTGAGAACGAGATCGCTCACGTGGTGTCTCCTGCGGGCAGTAGTGAAGGCGGGGTCACGGGGTGGGGGAGGGGGCCGCGCCGGACCGGTACAGCTTCTCGACCTCGGTGATCATGCTCTCCAGTCGCTCGTAGGCGGGAGGCTCGACCACGTCGATCAAGCTGGACGGCAGCGGTGCCCTGGTCTTGGCCACCATGTCGCCGAACGCCTTGGGGGCGGCGGTGCGGAAGCCGTAGGCCGCGGCGAGGCGCCCGAGTTCCGGATCCTCCTGCAGCAGGCGGCCCACCTCGGTGCCCTGGGCGCTGAGCGGGACGAGAGTGTGCTTGCTCAGGACCGTCGGCGAGGGGTACAGCAGCCGCATGTCAGGGCGGATCGAACCGTCACCGGCGAAGAGACGGGAGGCGTACTGCGCTTCGTAGATCATGACCATGGGCGTCTTGCCGATGCCCTGGGACAGGTAGTCCTCGAACGGCGCCTCGCTGGAGGTCTCGGAGTAGCCCTGGTCGAGGAAGAGCGGCGCGACTTCCTCGACCACCTCGGAGACCTGCGCGTTGGAGCTCACCACGTCGTCGCCGTTGGCCACGTAGCCGGCTATGGAGAGATACATCGCCGCGGAGTTCGACGTGCGGATGTCGGTGGTGGTGAGCAGCACCCGCTTGCGCGCGGGGTAGGCGGTGTTGCCAGGGAGCCTGTCCCACCGGGTCCCCTTCGCCACCAGGTCAAGATATTTCTTGATATCGAGGATCTGGTATCCCTGACCGGAATCCCGGACGACTCCCGCCTTGGCGAGGACGTCCACGATCGGCTCGAAGGTGGCGACCGCCATCGGAGAGGAGAACGGCGCGAACGTGCGGGCGGCGCCGTGGTCGCGTTTGATCTTCTCGGCGGCCGGCACGCTCGACGGGAACGCGAAGCCGTACTTCTTCGGGTCCACCGAGGCCGCGATCTGGCGCGATCCGGCGGTGTCGACCTCGACCCGCAGGCCGTGCCCGGCGAAGACGGCCTGTACCCGCCGGTCGTCGAAGAAGGGCTTCTTCTCCGACCCGATCACCCCGCGGACAAGGACGAGGTCTTCCTTCTCGGCGCCGTCTCCGCTGCGGTCGCCCACCACGATCGCCACCACCACGGCGGCACCGAGGAGCAGCGCCAGCCCGACGCCGATCCATCGCTTCATTTGGTTCCCCAATAACTCACCCCGTATCGCCGCATACCGGCGCTCCCTATCGGATTATGTGAGATACCAGGGTTGTTGGCAGCGACTTACGTATAACGCGTTGACAATTAAGCTCCTGTTCACGGAAAGGTCACTAGGTGATTGACTGAACGGTTCGCTAAACGGCCATACTCCATGAAATGGGATGATTGACGCGATGGCGGGCGGGTACTCGATCGGTCGCCATCGATTCCCCGAAAATCCGTGTCGGTGAATTCGCTGGCGCGTCGACTTCTTGAGCTGGATGGCCTCGACAATGCGCGCCCCCAAACTGGACGAATTGCCCTTTATTGGACATAAAGGTCCAACGCTTCCCTTGTGGGCATCCCGCCAGCGTTATGATCTTCCTTTTCCTCGGTCAGGCTGAACAGCCCGGCCGGGGTCCATGCTGACGGGGCCGTCACGAGCGCCCCCATGAATGGGACTGGGAGATCCGTTATGAAGCGTGCACTGATCGCATTAGGTATCGGCTTGGGCCTGGTGGGCTCCACCGTCGTCTCCTCACCGGCTCTGGCCGCGAGCCCGGTGATGCTCCCTCTGGCCTCCAGCGTGTCGGCTGCTCAGCAGGCCGCGACGTTCTGGCTCGCCGACGGGGCCGCCAACCTGAAGAGCGCCACACCCTACGCCGTCCAGACCGTGGTCCATGGGGAACGGACGTCCACCGCCATCGCCCCCGACGGCAAGCCCGGCCTGGTCGCGCCGATGCCGGGTCCGCTCTCGCTGACGGGAAAGCTGCCGACTACCTCGGGCAAGGTGTTCTTCGTCGGCGCCGACGGTCAGCCGCACTGGTGTACGGGCACCGCCATGCGGTCGAACTATCGCAACCTCGTCGCCACCGCCGGTCACTGCGTGTACGACACCCAGCGCGCAGGCGCCGCGCTCGACAAGTGGGTCTTCGTTCCCGGCTACTCCGAAGGCACGACCCCGTCGGGCCTGTACGTCGGAAAGCAGGCCGTCGCCCACTACGACTTCGACGTGTACGCCGACTACGACCGCGACTTCGCCTTCGTGAACGTGTACAACGGCGTCGTCTCGTCCTCCTCCGGCGTGCTGACCGATGCCGGCAGGCTGGTCGACAGCGTCGGCGGGCAGGGCTTCCTCTACAACCAGCCGACGCCTTCCTCGGTCGACGTCTTCGGCTACCCTGCCGGCTTCAACCCCGACGGAACCCAGCCCTACACCGGCCACACCCTCGAATCGTCCACCGGGCCGACATTCCCCGTGAAGCTTTCCGACCTCTCCGCCGACCGACCCGTCGGTGTCGACTCCCGGTTCACCGGTGAGGGCTCCCTCGGCTCCTCCTGGCTGTACCACTACAGCCGAGACAGCCGCCTCGGCTACCTGAACGGCATAACGATCAGCGTCTCCGACACCGACGGCGACGACCGCTACGACACCAGCGTCTCCCCGTACTTCGACGGTGAAGTGGCTGCGGTCTACTCCGCCGCGAACCAGCTCGCGAGCGGTCCCATCGTGTAGAAGGCCGCTGCGCCCGCCCCGCCGGGCGGGCGCAGCGTTGTTCGGGTGGAACTCGGCGTGTTCGTCGCCTTCGAAGGCCTCGATGACGAGGCCGAACAGCACTCCGTCGAACCTGCGCTGGAAGGGCCGGATGGCGATGTCGTCGAAGCGGACGCCGGGGAGGGCGTCGGGCGGATCTTCTCGACAGGTTGTGCCGGTTTCGTACGGCAGGCGACGCCCGGACGGCTGATGTGGGATCGACACCCGCCGCCGGGCCTGGTCTCAGGACGTGATGACGACCTTGCCCGGAGCGTGCCCCTCTTCCTGATACCTGATGGCCTCAGGGATCTCCTCGAACGGGTAGACCCGGTCGATGACCGGGGTGACCTTGCCGTCTTCGATGAGCTCGGTCAGCGTCAGCAGGTTCCGCTTGTTCTGCGTGCAGCGGACCACGTCCGCCAAGGCCATCCTCTGGGACACGAACGGCGACACCGCGAGCGTCGAGAACATGCGGCCGGCGGGTCGCACCCATCGGCCGGCGGGCCCGCCGACGACGACGTAGGTGCCCTTGGGGGTCAACGCCCGCCGGCAGGCCGCTCCCGGATGGCCGCCCGCGACGTCCAGCAGCAGGTCGTAGCGCTGCCCGTTCCGGGTGAAGTCCTCTCGGGTGTAGTCGATGACCTCGTCCGCGCCGAGCGACCGGACCAGGTCCACGTTCCGCGTGCTGCAGACGCCGGTGACCTTCGCGCCGAACGCCTTGGCGATCTGCACGGCGAACGTGCCCACGCCTCCTGAGGCTCCGTTGACGAGCACACGCTGCCCCGGCTGAACGCGTCCCTGGTCGCGCAGTCCGATCAGGGCGGTGCCGGCGGCCATCGGTACCGCGGCCGCCTGCTCGAACGACAGGTTCGTCGGTCGCGATGCCAGTTCGCCTTCCCGGACGCAGACGTACTCGGCGAAGCCGCCCTGCTTGGGCATCGCGAACACCTCGTCGCCGAGGCGGAACTCTGTCACGTCCTTGCCGACCGCCTCGACCTGCCCCGCCACGTCGGCGCCCAGGACGCTGATGTTCGGCCTGCGCAGTCCGGGGCCGCCGCCCATCAGGCGCGCGATGTACGGCTCGCCTCTCATGAAGTGCCAGTCGTACGGCTGGACGGAGGTGGCGCGTACCCGGACCAGCACCTCGTCGTCGCCTGGCACGGGCGTCTCGATCTCGACGAGATCCAGGACGTCGGGTGAGCCGTACGAGCGCAGGACGAACGCCTTCATCACATTCTCCTCATCCACGGCGAGTGCGGACTTCCATCGGGGGCCGTCACGCTCCCGCATCGACGGCGTGTCGTGAAAATCAGCGTAGAAGGCGTGGTCAGGGGGCTCATCAGCCGAAAGTACGCCCGTTTGGCGGACGATCGGCCAGGTCAGGCAGGGCCGTTCTGCCGATGACCCGCCGTCGCCTCAGCCGTCACGATCGAAGGCATGACCGACGAGAGCCCGGCGGGACGCCTGCCGTCGCCGCAGCCGCCGCGAGCCGGCCGGTTGAAGGACGGCCGGAGCGAGGCCACAGCCCCGTCCTCGAGGGCGGGGTGGCTCGTGCCGACCGCGCTGATCGTGCTCGGCGCCGTTCCCGTGGTCGCCGGTGCCGTACGCCTGACCGAGCTTGCCGGCGGCGCGGCGATCACGCCGGAGAACGGACGGTTCTTCGCGGCGCCCCTGCCCGTGGTGCTGCACATCATCGGCGCCAGTGTGTACAGCGTGCTGGGCGCCTTCCAGTTCGCGGCGGGGTTCCGCCGCCGCAGGCCGGGCTGGCACCGTGTCGCCGGGCGGCTGCTGGTTCCGTGTGGACTCCTCGCGGCGCTGGCGGGGCTGTGGATGTCCCTGTTCTATCCTCGCCCCGAGGGTGACGGCGCACTCCTCGCGGGGTTCCGGCTCGTGTTCGGCGCGGCCATGGTCCTGTCCTTGCCCTGGGCCTGGCCGCGATCCGGCGGCGGGACGTCGCCGGGCACCGCGCCTGGATGGTCCGTGGTTACGCGATCGGCCTGGGCGCGGGCACGCAGGCGGTGGTGCTGGCGCTCTGGTTCCTGCTCATCGGCACGCCCGGCGAGATCTCCAGGGCGCTGCTCCTGGGCGGCGGCTGGGTGATCAATCTCGCCGTGGCCGAACGGATCATCCGCGGCGGGACCCGCCCTTCTCAGGGCCGCTGGACACGGTTGGTCTCGTAGGCCCACATGGCGATCTCGACGCGGTTGCGGGCGCCGAGCTTGGCCATGAGGCTGGCGATGTGGGACTTGACGGTGCTGAGTGAGATGCGTAGCTCGTCGGCGATCTCGTTGTTGGTTCGCCCGCGTGCCACAGTGGCCAGGATCTGTTCTTCACGTTCCGTGAGCACCTCGACGGGGTGCGCGGGGGGAGAGGCGGGCCCGGTACGGGCGAAGGCGCCGAGCAGCCGGGCGGTGATGCTCGGAGCGATGAGCGCGTCGCCGCTGGCGGCGGCGTGGACGGCCTGCGAGAGCAGGTGTGCGCCGGCGTTCTTGAGCAGAAACCCGCGGGCGCCGGCCCTCAGGGCGGCGTAGACGTACTCGTCGAGATCGAACGTGGTGATGACGACCACGGCGAGGGGGTCCTCGACGGACGGCCCGGCGAGGGAACGGGTCGCCTCGATGCCGTCGAGGCCTGGCATGCGGATGTCGAACAGGCACACGTCCGGGCGCAGGCGCCGCGCGAGCTCGACGGCTCGCCGCCCGTCGGCGGCCTCACCGATGACCTCGATGTCCGGCTGGGCGTCGAGGATCATCGAGAGCCCGGTACGGACGATCTCCTGGTCGTCGGCGACGATCACCCGGATGCTCATGTCACCGACCCGGTTCGAGGCAGCACCGCGGTCACCGTCCATCCCCGGTCGGGGTCGGGGCCGGCGACGCAGGTGCCGCCGAGCAGGTCGGCGCGTTCGATCATGCCGATGAGCCCGTACCCCGGCGACCCGGTCTGGCGCAGGAGGCTGCTGTCGCCGTCGTCGCTCACGCGCAGGCGCACCGACGTGTCGTCGGCGGCGACGCGGACCACGATGCGGGTGGCATGGCGCGCATGCCGCCTGGCGTTGGTGACCGACTCCTGGGCCAGGCGGTACAGCGCGGCCCCGACCAGCGGGGGAAGGTCGTCGAGGTCGCCCGAGATCTCCACGTCGACGGCCGGGACGGAGGGGCCCTGGCTCGCGAGCCGTTCGAGATCGGCGACGCCCCGTCCGGGCGCCAGGTCCGCCTGCTGGTCCTGGCGAAGGACACGGACCATGGTGCGCATCTCGGCGAGGGCGCGCGCCGCCTCCGCCTCGATCACGTGGAGTGCCTCGGTCGCGGCGTTCGGCCGCGACGCCGACGTGGCGATGCCCGCCTGCGCGCGGATCGCCATCGCCGAGACGTGATGAGCGACGGTGTCGTGCAGGTCGCGGGCCAGCTGTTCGCGTTCGAGCAGCTTGACCTGGTCGAGCTCGCGCATCCTCGCCCTGGCCCGGTACCGGGACGCCACTCCCAGGGCGATGGCCGACGACATGACCGCGAACGCCGCCACCGCGTCGGCGAGGACGATGCGGTCGAAGACGATCGAGAGGAGGACCGCGACGAGCATGATCGCCAACCCGGCCGCGGCCTCGCGTCCCGACCCCCACCGGAACAACGCGTACACCAGGACCAGCAGGTACACCATCGTGTACGTCTCCGGAGACTCGCCGCCCGTCAACAGCGGGGCCAGGCTCGTGGTTCCGAAGGCGATCGCGAGCATCGGCAGCGGTCTGGTCCTGCGCCACAGCAACGTGGGCACCAGCCCGAGAGTGACCAGCACCGAGACGGCCCGCCAGGGAAGGTCCGGCCGCAGGGCTCCCTCGAGAACCGCGATCGGCACGAGGACACCCACGAGCGCCCAGTCCCGCCACACCCGCGGTGGCGGGTCGGGGGGACGTGGCTCGTTCCACGCGGAGCGAAGGAGGCCGTACACCAAATCATGGTAACGAGTGCCCCTGTCCAGCCCGAAGAGCAAGTTCACATTTCCCGCGGGATCGGACGTTACGGCGGGAGCGCTTGCCGACCCCTTGGCGGTCGTCCCCGGCGTACCGGAGCCGGCGTAGCTCGGGGTGGTGCTCGTAGGCGATCCGGGCTCGCCGCCTCCGGCAGCCCTGCCGGAGGCGGCGAGGTCGCATCACGCGACGGCGGTCCCCTCGAGCTCGACCATCAGGTCGGGGATCGCCAGCCGTGTCACCCCGAGCATCGTGGTGGCCGGTGCCACCCCGGCGGCGCCCAACCGCGACGCCAGCACGCCGTAGTGCTCGAACAGCCGATCGACGTCGGTGGTGTAGACGTTGAGCCGGACGAGGTTCGCGAGGGACATGCCGGCCTCGCCGAGCACGGCTTCCAGGTTGTCGATGCTCAGCGCCAACTGCGCCGCCATGTCATCGGCATGCTGGGGCTTGCCGTCGCCGCTCATCGCGGTCTGCCCGGCGCAGTACAGGGTCCGGGTGTGCCCGGAGACGACCTCACCCTGGTTGTAGCCCAGCTCCACCGACCACGGCCACGGGTTGACCGCCGTTCGCTCCACTGCCATATCAGCTCCATAGGATTCGTCGACATTACGGACGCCCGTCGGCTCGGTAGCCACCGCCTTTGACGTCGTGTTGCCAAGCCTCTCGGCAAATCACGACATCCTGTGTCGTGTATCCCTGTAGGGTTTTTGGATGCGCGCTGACCGGTTGGTCTCGCTGGTGCTGCTGCTGCGGCAGCACGGCCGGCTGTCCGCAGCCACGCTGGCCCGCGAGCTGGAGGTATCCACCCGCACCGTGCTGCGCGACATCGAGGCGCTGTCCGCAGCCGGCGTCCCGGTCTACGCCGAACGCGGCCGGCACGGCGGGTTCGCGTTGTTGCCCGGCTTCCGGACCGAGCTCACCGGACTGAACCACGACGAGGCCCTTGCCCTGCTGATCGCCGGATCGCGGCGCGGCGCGCAGGCATTCGGCCTCGGCTCGGCGCTCGCTTCGGCGATGCTCAAGGTGGTTGACGCGCTACCCGAAAGCTATCGGGACACCGCGGCCGGCGCGGCCGAGCGATTGCTCATCGACCCGGAGACCGACCTCCTCTCGCGTCGGCTGGTCGCTGAGGAGGTGCCTGACGCCGTAGTGGCCGAGGTCCGGCGCGCGGTGCTCGCCGGACACAGACTGCGCATCCACTACGCGGCTGTGGACCAGACGCCGAAGTGGCGCACGGTGGACCCGATCGGCCTGGTCACCGTACGCGACCAGGGCTACTTGCTGGCCACGAGGTCCGGCGCGGACCGCACCTACCGGCTGTCCCGGGTCCTGTCCGCCGAGGAACTCCCCGAACCGGCACAGCGTCCAGACCGGGTCGATCTGGACCGGGTCTGGCGGCAACGCAGCACGCAGTTTCGGACCGGCGGCGACCAGGTCACCGTGCTGGTACGGGTGGACCCGGCCCGGCGGGAGGACCTGGTGGGCACCGCGCTGGCCGTCCTCGCCGAGGAACTCGACTCGGACGGCCGGCTGCGGCTGGAGGTGACCTTCCAAGATCCGAGACACGCCGAATGGGCGCTGTGGCAGCTGGCCACGAACGCGGAAGCCCTGGCCCCGCAGTGGTTGCGCAACTCCCTGCGCGACCGCGCCGCCGCGATCGCCACCCGCTACGGAGCGTCCTCCTGAGAGTCGCCGCCTTCTCCGGGCCGCCGCCTGGTAGGTGCCGAGCGCCGAACGACGCGTGCACAACGCGCGGCGCCGCCTTGCGGCAGACGGTCATGGTCTGTTCGTCCGACGGCGGCCTTGATCTGAGTGGAGCACGTCGACCTTGCCGGCGAGTACGTCGGCGGCTCTACCCGCCGCGGGCAGCGCGACGGAGCTTCGCGAGCGGCACGGCTGGCCTGTCTGGGGGTTTGATCGATCACCCTGAGTGGCAGGAGCGTCGACAGGGATCGCGAGGCATGGTCAGGCGACCAGGCGCAACCAGGCTTCCGCGAGTGCGGCGTGACCGGCCGGCGTCGGGTGCACGCCGTCCGCAGCCCAGTACTCCGGTCCGGTCGTCGCGGCGAGCTCGGCGAACATGCCGTCGGCGGCGAGCAGGTGCGCGCCGTACTTGAGGGCGAGCTCGCGCACGACCTGGATCTTCGGGTCCAGGTCGGCGCGCCACTTCTTCCGGTCCTCTACGCCGAGGTGCGCGTCGCCGACCTCGACACGGCCGCGAATCGGCAGGAGGAACGGCTCGACGAGGACCAGGTCGGCGCCGGCCTCGGCGAGGGGCGCGAGCAGGCGGTCGTAACCTGCCGCGTAGTCCTCCGCGGGGATCACGTAGCCGTCCGGGGCGTACGTGTGCCAGCCGACGTCATTGACGCCGACGAGGATCGACACCACGTCGGGGCGTGCGTCGAGCACGTCCGCCTGCCATCGGGGTTCGAGGTCCATCACCTTGTCGCCCGCGATGGCGGAGTTCAGCCAGGTCACGGCCCGGTCCGGGTGCCGGAGTCCCCACTCGCCCGCGATGCGCAGCGGGTAGCCGAAGCCGAGGCCCTGTTCGCTCTCCAGCCGTTGGCAGTCGGTGATCGAATCGCCGGTGAACATCACGGTGCTTCCCGGTCGGAGGGTGATCGTCATGTGTTCTCCTGAAAGTCGGGTCAAGTGGTGTCAACGTTGCCCATGGCAGTGATGGGGGGCGGGGTAGCTGCTTCAGATCGCCGGACTGCCGAACCAACGGCGGGCGGCCCGCTCGAACGCTTCACGATCAGGGACGCGATCACCTGCCCAGGCGACCATGCCGTCAGGCCGGACGAGCACGGCACCCAGTCCGAGGTCGTTTCTCGCCGGCCCGGCTGCGTATCGCATCCGCCCCTCCCAGCTCATCGCTGAGCGGTGGAGGCGTCGGCCGATGCTGAAATCGAGCGCGACGCCTCGCCCGTCCTGCATCAGGTCGCCGAGGCGAGTGCCGTCCTCAAGACGAAGGTCCGGAGCGTTACGGCCGATCAGCGGCTGCTCGCTGCCGAGGTCGTAGCGGATCGACGATCCCGACATCTTGTCGAACACGTAGGTCGTTGCGTCACGGGTCCCGATCAGGTCGCGGATCACGGCCTGCCAGTAGGAGTGGAACGGCCAACCGGGTTTAGTGTCACATCTGTTGACAGTGCTCCATGATGGAGCCGACACCCTCACTGGGCTCATGGCGTGGCAGGGGAAAGCTGATGTGCGAGGAGGCCATCCATGGCGGTACCGACGTTGACCCCTGAGCAGCGGGCTGTGGCGGTGGTTAAGGCCGCCGAGGCGCGGAGGGCGCGTAGCGAACTGTTGGCTGGGGTCCGGGCCGGGACGGTCACGGTGGCGCAAGTGTTCGCCCGGGCGGAGGAAGAGATCGTTGTCCAGAAGACGAGGGTCGTTCAGGTGCTGCGAGCGGTGCCTGGTTATGGGCCGGCGAAGGTCGCCGCGTTGATGGCGACGTGCGGGGTCGAGGCGAAGCGACGCGTCGGCGGACTTGAGGAGGCGCAGCGCGAGCGGCTGCTCACAGCGTTTGCGGGGTAGTTCCTGATCCTCCGCCTGGGTCGGCCCGATGGGCGGGCTGCAGGACCTGGTCCTGCAGACGCTGTCGAAGCTCGGCTTGTTCGGGCGTGAGCGGATCGTCTGGGCGTCGGATGCGGGTTCGGCGGGGGCGGGGGATGTGGTCGGCGTCCTGGAGGCTGGCGAAGTCGGCGTGCGCCTGGGCGACGGCCTCGGGGTATGCCTCCTGCTTCTCGTGCTCGGCGAGCGCTCGGTAGATGCTCGCGACGCTGGGGGCCAGGCCCTTGCGTTTGCCGGTGGGGATGATCAGGTCGGGCTGGATCTGCTCGACCGATTCCCCGTTCGCCCGGCGGCGGAGCACGGTGTGCAGCATGTCGTCGGTGATGACGGGCGGCCGGCCGCCGTGCTTGCCCTTGCGGGCCGCCGCGTCGAGTCCTTCGAGGGTCGACTCGCGGACGTTCTCCCGTTCGGTCTCGGCCATCGCCGCGAAGAACGCGAACAGCAGGCGGCCGGGCCCGCTGGGGTCGTACATCCCGGGCAGGGGCCCGGCGAGCATCTCCAGGACCAGGCCGTGCGCGGTGAGGTGATCGGCCAGGGCGGTGAGTTCGGCGGCGTCGCGGCCCAGGCGCTTCATCTCGTAGACGGTGAAGATGACCCGGCAGTGCGGGGCGTGGGCCTTGATCTGGCGGGCCAGCGCGAGCGCGGCCTCAAACTGTGGCCTTACGCGCACCCGGGTGCTGATCTTCTCGGAGAAGATCTTCTCGCGGCCGATGCCGTGCGCGGACAGCGCGTCCAGTTGCGATTGCAGCTCCTGAGTGAGCGAGCTGCACCGTGCGTACCCGATGCGGATGTCGGCGGTCGGAGCGTCCGGTGCGAGGGCGAGCGGAACCGGGGTGCCGGGGCGCCACGGCTGGCCGGGTCCGCGGTCGGCGGGGGTCGGCACACGCAGGAGCTTGGCGAGCCGGGGCACCTTGGTGAAGCGGCCGGTGTGGTAGGTGCCTGCGACCGCGCCGGAGCGCGCGCGGCACGGCGAGCCGGGCTCGGCCGTGCAGCGGGGGCAGGGGTGCCGCTCGACCTCGTCGGCATCGCGGTCGGCATCGCTGGGGGATGTCTCTTGAGGGGCCGTCATGCCCATGGATACTTTCACAAACATTTCTCAGAAGTACCCCGAACCCATCTTTGCGTGAGAACGAGTTCTGCGAACCGAACCGGGGCTTCGCGATTCCCGCGCAGCTCTTTTTGATCTTGCTCTGGGAATGGATCGTTTATGAGAACGCCGACAGCAGTCGTCGTCGCCCGCCGTTGCCGAAGGAGTGGCTACGCGCCGTGCCCTGGGCGATGCTCTCCGGTGCTTCGGCGGGAGCTCGGTGCACGGCAGGGGCGTGACGGTCGGGGCGGCGTCGTTCGCTTTTGGCTGGCCGTTCTTGCGGCTGCGCCGTGTTCTGGCTCCGGCCCCGGATCTTGCGCGATCTTCACGACGTCGAGCCCGGCGGCACGGGCCTGCGTGGACATCCGCGCCTGGATGGACCAGTGAACGAGGCCCCAAGCCGTTCGCGTGGACCAAGACAGCCGAGGAGATCCTCGAATCCCCCGCTCAATATTGCCGACGAATTTCAGGTGGATGACACTAGCCCCAGCTCAGGGCGGTATCCGACGGTAATCCTGCCAGTGCGGGACCCTGGAGGACCTCGCGGGCGCCGCCGTCTTCCTGGCCTCAGCGGAGTCGGTCTGGGTGACGGGCGGTGATCTGGTCGTGGACGGTGGCGACGCGGTGGTGTGAAAGCAACCGCACCGGCAGGCCGCGCTATCCGGTGGGCGGGTTCCCGGTTACCTGGCGGGCGGTGACCAGGCCTGATTCGTAGGCCGCGATGACCGCCTGGGCGCGGTCGCGCACGGAGAGCTTGTCGAAGATGCTGGTGATGTAGTTCTTGACGGTAGAGAGGCTGAGGCCGAGGGCGCGGGAGATCTCGGTGTTGTCGAGGCCCGTGGCCATCAGCCGCCATACCTCGACCTCGCGGGGTGTGAGTTCGTCCAGGCCCGTGGGTGTCGGCCGGGTGCCGTGAGGCGCCCGTACGTAGGTGGAGATCAGCTGGGTGAGCAGGCGTGGAGCGACGGCGGCGTCGCCGGCGTGGACGGTGCGGATCGCCGCGCTCAGGTCCTCAGGTGAGCTGTCCTTGGGCAGGAACCCGTAGGCTCCGGCGCGCAGGGCGCCCACGAGGTACTCGTCCATGTCGAAGGTGCTGAGGGCCAGGACCCGGCTGCCGGGCACGGTGGAGGCGAGTTCCCTGGTCGCGCCGACTCCGTCGAGGACGGGCATCCTGATGTCCATCACCACGACGTCGGGGCGTAGTTGGCGGGCAAGGGTGACGGCCTGCGCGCCGTTCTCGGCCTCTCCCACGACCTCGAAGGACGGGTCGGGGGAAAGGATCAGCGACAGGCCGCGCCGTACCAGCAACTGGTCGTCCACGATCAGCACTCTGATCGGCGGCGCGGTCATGGGTGCGCCCCTTCGTGCTGGACGGCCTCGTCCGTGGTCAGCGGCAGGTCGGCCACCACGGCGAACCCCCCGTCGGCCTGCGGGCCCGCGGTGAGGGTGCCGCCGTGCAGGGCGACGCGTTCGCGCATGCCGATCAGGCCGTATCCGCCGGCGCGCGCCCCCTCCTGTGGCGGGCTGCCCCCGCCGTCGTCGCGTACTTCGATGGTGACTCGATCCTGACGGTAGGTCAGCTTCATGGACGCGCGGGCTGTCCCCGCGTGCTTGCGGGTGTTGGTGAGGGCCTCCTGGGCGATCCTGAACACTGTGAGGCCGATGGTCGGCGGCAACGGGCGCCACTGTCCGTGGACGCTGAACTCGGTCGGCACTCCGGCGAGGCGGGATTCGGTCGCCAGGCGGTCGAGGTCGTCGGCGTCCGGCTGGGGCTGGGACGGCGCGGCCGGGGGTTCGTCGCCGTCCCGTAGGACGTCCAGGAGCTGGCGCATCTCGCGCAGCGCGAGCCGCCCGGAGGACTCGAGGGTGACCAGGGCGTCCTTGACCACCTCCGGTTCTGCGAGGTTGGCCCGCGCTCCGCCGGCCATCAGCTGCATGGTGGTGATGTGGTGGGCCACGATGTCGTGCAACTCCCGTGCGATGCGGCGGCGTTCGTCGGCCACCGCACGGTCGGCGAGGAGTCTGCGGTTGGCGTCCACTTCCCGCTGCCAGCGGTTCATCGCCATGGCGGCGCCGACGACGATCAGGGTGGTGAGGGGCGGGGTGATCGCGTCCTGCCAGGGCGGAATGCGGCCGTTGCTCTGGCTCAGCAGCGTCACCGCTACCGTGACGACGGCCGCGAGCGCCGTCACGCGGTCGGGGCAGGCCCTGGCGACCGAGTACAGGGCGACCACCAGCACGGCGCCGAAGTGCCAGGGCAGCGGCACGGTCAGGGTGGCAGTCGCGTCGAGTGCCAGGACGGCGGCGAGCGTCGCCACCGGGTAGCGACGCCGGGCCAGCAGCGGAAGGGCTGTCAGCGCGACGAAGAGGAACCCGGTCACGCTCACGGTGTGCCGGCCGTCGGAGGCGTTGAAGAACACGTAGCTGAGCAGGTTCATCACGCAGGCGCCGCCGATCACGAGCGCGTCGTTACGGCTCCACGGCAGCTCCCGGGCATCGCCGGACCCGACGTATCGGCTCCTGGACATGTCTGACTTCCCCCTGTACCAGGCCTCTTGGCCCCCGAACCAGGGTTGCACAGCAGTCGGAATGCTCTCACCGCGCGGACCCGGACTAGGACCAGGGTCCTGGTCGCGGCCGCGGGGGAGGACTCAGGGCCCCGGTCAGGATCATCCGCTGCCAGGAGGTTCGCTGCTCTTCTGACTGATGGTCTGGATACCGGCCGGGAACCCCGGCACCAGGTGAATCTGCCAGGAGGCAAAAATGAGTGTTGGCCAGCGCCGATTCCATGCGGTCGTGGCGACAACGGCCGTGGCCGTGTCGGCCGGTGTGCTGGCGGTGAGCCCGGCGCACGCTTCTTCCCCCGGTTACGACCGGGCGGCCCTGCAAGCGGACCTGGACGCGATCCGCGACGCCGGCACGCTGGGAGTGCAGGCTCGGGTGCTCTCGCCCCGCGCCGATCTGGCCGCATCCAGTGGTACGGCGGTGCTGGGCCGTAAGGTGCCGGTCCCGAGCGGCGGGCATTTCCGGATGGGCAGCAACACCAAGACCTTTGTCGCCGCCGTGATCCTGCAGCTCGAGGCGGAAGGGCGGCTCTCCGTCAACGACAGCGTCGAGCGGTGGCTTCCCGGGCTGGTGCGCGGCAACGGCAACGACGGGCGCGCGATCACCGTCAAGCACCTGCTCCAGCACACCAGCGGCCTGCACGACTCCGTAGGCGACATTGAGAAGAAGATGCACACGGAGCGGGGTTACCGCACTTACCGGTTCCTGCGCATGAGCCCGCGGCGGCTGGTGGCGCTCAGCGTCGGCCATCGACCGCTGTTCGCCCCCGGCTCCCGCTGGAGCTATTCCAACATCAACTACACCTTGGCCGGGATGATCATCGAGAAGGCCGTCGGCAACTCCTGGCGCGAGGAGGTGACGCGCCGGATCATCAAGCCGCTGAAGCTGCGGAACACGACCCTGCCCGGCGACTCCCCGCTCCTGCCCAAGCCGCACGTGCAGTCCTACACCGAGGACGCCAAAACCGCGCGCCCGTTCCGCTCCACCCTGCTCAGCCTCGGCTGGGCCGGCGCGGCGGGCGAGGCCGTCACCACCACAGAAGACCTGGCCAGGTTCTGGCGTGCACTGCTGGGCGGGCAGGTGCTGTCGCAGCAACAGCTGAAGAAGATGATGACCACGGTCCCCGTCGGCGTGCCCGGCAGGGAGTTCGGGCTGGGTATGGCCAAGCAGCGACTGAGCTGCGGAGTCACGGCCTGGACGCACCCCGGCGGCACCCCCGGGTTCATCACCGACAACGCCGTCACCCAGGACGGCCGTACCAGCGTGATCGTCTCCCGGACCACCTACCCCGGCACGCGAGAGCAGGGCCAGGCTACGGCCCGCCTGATCGACAACGCACTCTGCGCCGCCTCCGTCCGCAGGAGCACGTCGTGATCCGCGCCTTGACCGGATATTCCACCAGACACCCATGGAAGGTCATCGCCCTCTGGGCGGTGCTGGGCGTCGCGTTGAGCGCCCTGACCCCGACCCTGTTCGACCGGGTCACCCAGAACCAGACCGGGGACTTCCTGCCTCGCAGCTACGACTCGGCCGCCGCCCTGAACATCGCCAAGGAGCGGTTCGGGGTGAATCCCGACGCGACCACGGTGACGGTGCTGGTCGCCCGCTCCGACGGTAAGGCCCTCAACGCCGCTGACCAGGAGCGGGTCGAGGCCGAGGCGGCGAAGCTGGCCAAGCGCCGGGTGATCATGCCAAGGGAGGACGACGGTCCGCAGCAGTACCTGGTCCCCGACCGCTCCCAGACCCCCACGATCGCCCCGGCGATGACGGCGCCCGACCGGAGTTTCGAGCTGCTCTCCGTCGAACTGATCGGCAATCGTGCGGATAGGGGCGTCCAGGGCGTCTACCGGACCTTCAGGGACGCCGCCCGGACGCAGTTCTCAGAGGCGGGGATGCGTACCGGTTTCACCGGGCCTCTCGCCGACGCCGTCGACACCGTCGATTCCCGCAAGATCGCCACGACGGTCGGGGGCGGGCTCATCATGGGGCTCATCATCCTGCTCAACGTGCTGGTGTTTCGCAGCGTGCTGGCGGCCCTGCTGCCGTTGCTCGCGGTCGCCCTGATCGGCTTCGTGGCCGCGGGTGCCGTCGCGGGCGCCGCGATGATCAGCGGGCTCAAGCTCGACGCGAGCACCCCCGGGCTGATCAACGTGGTCTTGTTCGGCATTGGCATCGACTACCTGTTGTTCCTGCTGTTCCGCTTCCGCGAGGCACTGCGGGCCAGGCCCGAGCAGTCAGCCCGCGAGGTGGCCGGGCAGGTCTCCGGCCGGGTGGGCACCGCGATCACCTCGGCGGCGCTGACCATCGTGGCCGCCTTCGCCACGCTGGGACTGGCGACCTTCGGGCAGTTCCGCTCGATGGGCCCCGCGATCGCCGTCGCGATCCTGGTGATGCTGCTCGGCAGCCTCACCCTGCTGCCGGCGCTGCTCGCGGCCACCGGCCGCAAGATGTTCTGGCCCTCCAGCACGGCCTTGCACCGCGAGACGCGCGAGGGCCGTGCCGCCCGCTTGGGTGAGCTGGTCACGCGACGCCCGCTGATGATGCTGACCGCCTCTGTCGCCCTGCTCGCCGCACTGGCCGCCGGGCTGATCGGCATCCGCATGGACTACGGCCAGGGCAGCCCCGGCACCCAGACCCCCGCCGCAGCCACCGCGGCCGAGATCTCCCATGCGCTGCCGGCCGGCGTGTCGGACCCGACGAGCGTCTTTGTTACCTCCAAGGACGACGGCGCCCTCACCGCCGACCGGCTGGACGGTCTATCCCGTGCGCTCACCCAGGTTAAGGGTGTGGGCCGAGTCGCGAAGACCGTCCTGAACAAGGACCACCGCGCCGCCAGGATCGACCTCTATCCGACCGCGGACCCGCAGAGCCAGCAGGCCCGCGACCTGGCCTCCGGACCGATCAGGGCCACGGTCGCCCAGCACACGCCCGCCGGGACGACGGCACACGTGGGCGGGACCCCGGCGATCATCGCCGACATCTCGACGGCCGTCGAGCACGACCTCACGATCGTGTTCCCGGTCGCGGCCGCGCTGATCGCGCTGATCCTCCTGCTGCTCCTGCGCAGCCTGCTCGCGCCGGTGATCCTGATGCTCTCCGTCGGGCTCGGCTTCGCCGCCACCCTCGGCGCCGCCACCCTGCTGTTCCAGCACATACTCGGCAAGCCGGGCGTCAGCTTCACCCTCCCGCTCGTGTTGTTCCTGTTCGTCGTCGCCCTGGGCACCGACTACAACATCCTGATCACCGACCGGATCCGGGAGGAGATGCGGCGACCAGGTCCGGCCCGCGCCGCCGTGGCCCGCGCCGTACGGCACACGACACCGGCCATCACGACGGCCGGCGTGGTGCTAGCCGCTTCCTTCGCCAGCCTCGCCACGTCCTCGGGCAACGAACAGATCGCCTTCGCGATGACGCTGGGCATCATGGTTTCCGCGCTTGTGGTGTCGCTAGTGCTGGTCCCCGCACTCGCCGCACTGCTCGGTCGGGCCGTCTGGTGGCCGGTCCGCCCTCGACCTACCACGAACCCGCAGGACCGTGCGCCCGAACCCGCCCCGGCACCCGACCGGGCCCCAGCCTCTTGGGGCTCGCCATAGCCGCCGCCCCTGACGGCATGGAAGGGGTACGGCCGGAGTACGCCAGAAACACACCGCTTGGTGCAGGTATCTCGCCTGGTGTCAGCAGCCGTGTCGTCGTGCTCGGAGGTGATGCGGGCAGAGGTCTCCCGCCGAGACTGTTCCGACCCGAGGGAAAGCGCGTACGGTACAAACGGTTCCGGTGCAGGTTCACCCCCGATTACCGCTGACCGGGGGTGCGCAGCGGCCGGAAGTTGCCCTCGCGCACAGCCTCGGGCAGGGAGAAGTTGTAGCGGCCCAGGAAGTTGAGCCACTCGAAGCCGAGCGGGGACAGGCGGGCGATATCGGCGGTGGCTATCTTCTTGCCCTCGGCGCGGATCTGTTCCAGCGCGCGGGCCGTATAGACGGTGTTCCACAGAATGCAGACGTTGGTTAGCAGGCCCAACGCCCCTAGTTGATCTTCCTGCCCTTCCTTGTACCTCTGGCGTAGCTCGCCTTTCTGCCCGTGGAAGATCTTGCGGGCCAGGGTGTGGCGGGCTTCTTGCCGGTTCAGCTGGGTGTTGACCCGCCGGCGCAGCAGTTCGTCGTTGAAGTAGGAGGCCAGGTAGACCGAGCGATCCAGCTTGCCCAGCTCCATCAGAGCGCGGCCGATCGGGGTGGGGGTGCCGCCGCCGGTCAGGTAGCGAAACAGCTCGGCCGGGCGGACCGCACCGGTCTGCAGGGAGCCGGCCACGCGCAGCAGGTCGTCCCAGTGGTCGTTGATGAGGCCGATGTTCACCCGGGTTTTGATCATGGTGTTGAAGCGGCCGTAGAAAGCAGCAGGGTCAGCCCGGTACAGAGTGGAGCTGCCGACGTCAGCCAGGCGCGGGGAGAACTGCCAGCCCAGCAGCCGGAAGACGCCGAAGGCCAGCTCCGAGGCGCCGGCGGTGTCGGAGACGATCTCGGTGGGCCGCAGCGAAGTCTCCTGTTCCAGCAGGCCTTCCAGGATGTAGTACCAGTCCTTGGGGGTGCCGGGGATGACGATGCCATGGAAGCCGGTGAACTGATCGGAGGTGAAGTTGTAGTAGGTGACGCCGCGCGCGCCTTTGCCCTTGCCGAAGTACTTCGTGTTCGGCCCAGCGTTGATGGTCTTGACCGGGACGACGAAGCGCAGCCCGTCGGCCGAGGCCAGTTCGCCGCCGCCCCAGGTCTGCACGATCTCCTGGGTGGCGTGGTAGTCGACCAGGGTGGCGTTGGCGGCGGTCAGCGTGGCGGCGCGGATGTAGTTCTGCTCGGCCCAAAACAGCCGGTCCAGAGCGAGCGCCGGTTCGTGGTCGCTGGCCATGGGCCGCATCCCGACATTCATGGCCTGGGCGACCAAGACGGCCGCGATCGACTTGACCATGTCCTCTCGCCGGGAGGGCGCCTCGCCGGACACGTGAGTGAAGGCGTCCAGGCAGCCGGTCCACGAGTGCACTTCCAGCAGCACTTCGGGCAGGTCGACGACGGGCATGCGGGCCTCGACGTCGGCGCGTAGCGCGGTCAGTGAGGCGGGTTCGTCCAGCGCTTCCAGCCCGGTCAGGACGAGGTGGTCCTTGCCTTCGGGGGATTTTTCGATGCGCAGCCACTCGTTGCGCACCGATTCCTCGCCCGACAGGCCCGCGGCCAGCTGCTTGTAGGCGAAGTCCAGGGTGCGCGCCCACCGCTGCGTGTCGGCGCCCGGCTCGGCCGACAGGCCCAGGTCGCGGCAGACCATGGCGCGGGCTTTGTCCCAGGCCGCTCCGGCCAGCAGCCCGGCGGTGGGGTCGCCCCATTTGGGCAGGCCGGGCACGAACACCTCGTGGCGGCGCAGGCACTCGCGTAGCCGCTCGACAGTGGCCACCGTGTAGGCCAGCGTGTTGACCTCGCCAGCCTTCTCCCCTCGCTTGGGGAAGACCCGCCGGTGCCAGGCCGAACTCAGGTGCGCCGACGGCACCTCATCCGGGCGCACGGGGCTGCGGCGCCGTTCCAGGCCTTTGAGGAAGTCGATCGCCTCCAGCAGCTCAAAGCCGCGGCGCGCGCCCTGCCCGCCGCCGGAGCGACCGGCTTCGGCCGCGCCGGCGTGGAAGTCGATGACCTTCAGCAGCTTGGTCAAGAACCGGCGGATGGTGGCGTAGCGCTGCAGCAGCTGGTCGTGGAAGTCCTCATCGGGCTCTTGGGCGAGCTCGCCGATGACCTCGGCCGCGGCGTGGATGGCCAGCAGGTCCATGCCGTCCAGCGCGGCCCGCACATCACCGTCCGGGTCGGCGGCCACATCCCGGATCGCCAGCCACACCTCGCGCAACACGATCGCGGCGCTGTCCAGGTCCTTGAGCGTGCGCAGCCGCTCCTTGCCCGCCTTGAACGCCGACGTCCGCACCAGATCACCCATCGCCAAGTCGAACACCTCGATCGCCTCATCAGCTGAGACCGGCTCCATCACCGCGGCGAAGGCGACCAGGGTGGCCAGCTTGCGATCCCCAGCCAGGTCGGCGACCGCCTTGGCCCTGGCGGCCTTGGCGAAACGGGCCAGCGCGGCGACCTTCCCGGCCGGGACCGCCGATAGATCCCACGCTGAGGCGCCCAGGCCGCGTAACTCCACATGCCGCTCCAGCGCCTTGCCCACCCCGGCGGCGGACACGTCGGTCGGGCTCTTGCGCAGCCGGTCCAGGCCCGAGATCCGCCGTCCCTCGGCCACCGTGACCAGCTCTTCCAGCGCGTCCTTCTGGTTCGGGCTGGGCAGCGAGGCCAAGATCTTGTACTGGCGCAGCGCGACCCGCTCACGGATCTCCGACACCAGTCGTTCCACCGTGCTGATGCCGGGTAGCAGAATCTTCGCCTCGACCAGGCGGTGGGTGAGAAGGTCCAGCAGCACGATCGGGCGTTCGTTATTCGACCAGGCCCGCCGGTAGATCCAGCACGCCAGCGCAAACGCGTGCTCCTCGAACACCTCAAAGCCGTAGGCCTCACGGATCTGCTTCTGGTGATCCCAGCGCGCCTCCTTCTCCCCGTACCCCTTCAGCGCGGAGGCGTCCAAGCCGAGTTGCTCGGCGACGTAGTCGACCACCACGGCGGGCACGTCCTCGGGATCGGTCAGGAAGCAGTTCAAGAACCGAGCCGTCCCGAGCTGGACGGCATAGCCGAGCTGGTTGCGGGCCCCGTTGGCGGCCATCGCCCGCCGCCGGTCAGCGGCTTCCAGGTGGAAGAACCCGCCCAGCTGGGTGAAGTCGGGGACCTCGTTGAACCTGCCCCACCGGCCACGCTGGTCCTCGGTGAGGAAGTTGACCGGCATCACGCACTCCCGCTGCTCGTGGGCCAGGCCGGGTCACCGGCCCGCTATCAGCTGAAAGTGTGGCACCTAAATGATCTTCGAGATGTCCGGCCAGAGCTCGCCGAGATATTGATCATGAAATGTAATGTTCGCCGTTCCCCGATCTCGCCATCCCAGCGAGGTTCAGGAGGGCCCCGGAGCGGGCGACAGCTCGGCCAGCATGCGCCGTACCTGCTCGTGTGACATCCCCACCTGCCGGCCGATCCGCCGCAGTCCCCACCCCTCATCCCGCGCATCGGCCATCGCCTGCGCCGAGGCCGCCGCCACCACGCCTTCCAGCATCACCCGCAGCTCCGCCAGCCTGGCCAGCCTGATCGGCGGCGCCACCCCCACCAGCTCCGCGCAGAACCGCTCAACATCCGCCCGGACGAACGCCACGCCCTCAGACTCCGCCATCGGGCAAGACTTGCCTGCTCAAGCCCCACTGTCAACAAATCTGACAGTAAGCCCGGTTCGCCGTACCGCTCCTACTCGGGGCCCATCACCGCCTGGATCGCCTGGGCATGCGGGTCCGGTCTCATGGCCGCCGCCTGGGCGCGCGTCCAGTCGAGCACCCATGCGCCGATCGGATGGCGCTCGTGGGTGTAGGTGTCGACAAGCCCGTCCGGCGCGTAGCCGTGCACGGTCGCCGCGAGCTTCCATCCCAGGTTCATGGCGTCGCCGATGCCGAGGTTGAGTCCCTGTGCTCCGAGGGGAGAGTGGATGTGAGCGGCGTCGCCCGCGAGCAGGACGCGGCCCTGCCGATAGGTCGTCGTCTGCATCGCCCGATCGGTGAAGCTCGAGGCGAGATGGACGTCGCTCAGCGTCACGTCGGTGCCGGACACACGGCGCAGAACCGCCTGGAGATGGTCGCGAGTGGGCCGCTGCGAGCGATCGAACGCGCCGCCGTCGAACTCCATCATGCCGATGTGCCCTTGCGCGGGCATCTGGAGGTACATGCCCGTCGGCGTCAGATTGAACCCGGGGCGCAGCTCGCCGGGTTCGGCGATGGTGGAGAGCATGACGTAGCCGGTGAACTGCGGCTCGGTGCCGACGAAGTCGAAGCCCGCGAGTTTACGCACCGCGCTGCGTCCGCCATCGCAGCCGACGAGCCAGCGCGCCGCGTACTCGTGTTCGCCGGCTCGCGCGACCACGGTCTCATCGTCCTGCGCGATGGCTGAGACCGTGACGCCGCGCCTGACCTCCACGCCGAGCATGGATGCCCGCTCGGACAACACCGTCTCGACGGCTTCGAGGTTCGTCATCACGCCCTCCATCGCCGGGCTGGGAAGCCGGAACGGCAGGGCGCCGACGTCGACCTTGGCCGGATCGAGCATCATGCCGGCGAAGTGGCCCACGCCACGAGGGGGTGACGGCTCGTCCGCGTCGGGGTTCGCGCCGGGATCGTCGTCGACGCCCGACGCCTTCAACAGCGGGTGCAGCATCCCGCGGCGGTAGAACACCTCGACCGACGCGGCGGACAGGCCCCGCATCCCCAGCGGGTCCGCCTTCCACGGGGAGCGGGGCTCCGGCTCCCGCTCAAGCACCAGGACAGAGCAGCCTGCGAGGCCAAGCTCGCAGGCCAGGAACAGACCCACCGGGCCGGCGCCCACGATCACTACGTCATGCACGAGAACTTCCCCTTCCGAAGCTCGCTCTTCAGACAGGCAAAGACTGAGGCGGGCCGCTCACACGGGGCGCACACGGCGCTGACAGAGGCGCACATGGCGCTGACACCCCCGTCCTGCGACGCGTCAGTGCTGCGTTCGAGACCCGGCGTGCTTCGCCTGGTGGCGTGAAGGGGAGGGCGACAGGGCCCGTGGGCGGAAGGAAGCCAGAGCCCTGCCGTGATTTGGGGACTCGAGAGCGCGTGCGCGAAGATCGGGAGATGGACGAGGATGCGCGGCTTCGCGTCACGCTGCTCGGCGCCTTCCAGGCGTCCCGCGGTGGCGCCGCCGTGCCCGTTCCTGGTGCGCGGTCGCAGGGCCTGCTCGTACGGCTGGCGCTCGCCGGCGGGCGCGCGGTCGAGCAGGGCGTCCTGGTCGACGCGATCTGGGCCGAGAACCCGCCGGCCGGCCCCGCCCACGCCCTGCAGGCTCTCGTCTCGCGGCTGCGCCGGACTCTCGGCTCGGCCGGCGACGTCACGCAGGTCGCGGGCGGCTATCGGCTGGACGTGGACGCGGCCGACGTGGACGCGCTGCGGTTCGAACAGCTCGCCGCCGCCGGCCGTGACCGCCTGCGCGCCGACGACCCGAATGCCGCGGCGGCCATGCTCGGCGAGGCCGTGGCGCTGTGGGACGACCGTCCCGGCGCCGAGCCTGCGGTCGTCGCCGCGGTGGCGCCCGCCGCCGCGACCCGGCTGGCCCACGCCTCGGTCGAGGCCGTCGCCGACCTCGCCGACGCCGAGCTGTCCCTGGGCCGTGCCGAGGCGGCCGCCGCCCGCCTGACCGTCCTGCTCGCCGAGCACCCCGTCCATGAGCGGGCGGCCGCGCTGCTCATGGACGCGCTCGCCGCCCAGGGGCGTCGCTCTGTCGGCAAGAGGCGAGCGTGCGGTCGCGCTTGTCGAGCCAGGTGAGGAACGATGTCGCGTATTTGATCTGATCGGCAGCGTCGCGGCGGACACTCGGCGTGATGTTGCTCCGCTCGGCGCGGTCTCGAAGAGCGGGAAGGACGCGCCAGGTTGCGAACAGTCGGATCGTCTTGATGTGCAAGGGGTTGGTGACGCTGGCCAGGCGGCCGGGGAGCCAGCGTTGGAAGGAGCAGATGTATTTGTCGACGGCGGGTTGGACACCGCTGGCCATCAGGAGTTCTTCCAGGTGAGCGATGGTCCGCCAGGGCTGGAGTTCGTGGAGACGTCGTGGGTGAGCGGGATCTGACCGCGAGCGAGCTGGTTCAGAAGAGCCGACGCGTTTCCCGGATGGTTGCGGCGCATCGCCAGCCAGGCCAGCCCGCTGCCGGGCCGTTCCATCGCCACGAGCAGGTCGAACAGCGGTATAAGCTCCGGGCGGATGCGGCCGGTGCCATCGTCCAGGACGGCGGTGAGCCGGTCGCCGAGGGTGCAGCGTTCGCAGAGCCGCCCACTCAGAAGCCGTTGTCTTACCGAATGTAGTTCCTGCGTTTCAGCGCGCCTGGGCGGGTGCCTACCGCAGGACGGGCCTGCCCTCAAGCACCGCCTTCAGGATCTTCAGGCTGTCGCGGATTCTGTCCTCTTCGAGGAACTCAGGGAGGACCGCCTCCGCCACGCTGGCGACCTTGCCTTCCCCGCCGAGGTAGACAGCGGCATTGGCTCCCTCTGCGTACTCGTCCAGGTGCCCGCGAACACAGGTGTCGGTCGTTGGTTTGCCGGCGAAGTAGATACAGCCCCGGCCGCCCATCTCAAGCCAGGTATGTGCAGACACCGGCCCTTTGACGACGAGGGCGGCCGGGTCGTACAGCGAAGTCGCGAGAAGGTTCCGGACGGTCAAAGACCGGCCGACGAACAGGCAACTGTCCCAGAGGCACACCAGATCCTGTGCCACGACCGAGCCGGTGACGTAGAGCGAAGTGTAGACGTCCGCGTTGCAAAAGGTGATGGGACCGCTGACGGTTAGATCGCCATCGATGACGTAGACCGTGTCCTCGTCCTCGCAGGGCGTGTTGCCCAGCGCCAGCGCACCGTCGATCGTCAGGTCACCGCGGTGGACGTAGAAATGCTCGGGTTCCTCACCGAAATAGTCGTCGACATCCCAGCTGGTGCGGTTGCTCGCTTCGGCCATGTCGTACTGCTCCAGCGCCTCCTCAACTGGCACGGCATCCCAGTTTGCAGTGGGCGATTCGAGAAACATGCCTCTCCCTTTCGACAGTGGGGTCATCGGCGGGTGGTCGCCGCCGCAGCGTTCGATAGCTGCCGTGATCCTCCCTCACAGCTACGACAGCATGCTGACGGGCGATCCGAGTGAAGGTCACTTCTCCGAGTTCCTTCATCCGAGCGTCGCCCGTCGCAGGTCGCGATCCGTCCGAGCCCTGCTGCCGAAGGCGTCGATCCCGAGGTCCAGACCTGTCGCGGCGTTGTCAGACGCAGGACGTAGGCTCCCGGTCCGATGAGGTGCGACTACAGGCGTGGCACATGCGAGATGACGGCTGGCGACGGGACTGTGAAACTGGCGGCGTTGCGGACCGGGGCCAGGCCCAAACTGCGCGCGGACCTGTTCGCGGTGCTGGAGGGGTCGCTGCTCCGGCGCAGCTCGCAGGCCAACACCGCATTTACCGACACCGATCAGTTCGTCCGTCACCTTCGGCGGGACTCCGCGAAATCCAGTACCGCAGCGACCTGATCGACGGATGCCTGAGAAGCCGTTGTCGTGCCGAACTTGGCGTCGGGTTATAGGATTTGGCTTCCTGGCAGGGTGATTTCTGTGCTGTCCGCGCATGCGAGCAGGGCCTCTCGGAATCTCAGTGGTTGTCGAAGCCGAACGAGAGGTCCAGGAGGCCCTGTTGCCACGGTTGTACGCGGTCGCGGCGGGCGAGTCCAGTCCGTTCCACCGTGAGTGTGACTGCCTCGCGCATATGTACGGGAACGCGGACGGCCGGCCGGTCCGGGCACGCGTGTACCCGTCGGACATGACCGATGCCGAGTGGCGGGTCGTGCGGGCGGCGCTGCCGGTGCCCGCCTGGTTGGAAGGGCGGGGCGGGCAGCCGGAGGCGTACTGCCACCGGGAGATGGTCGACGCGGTGCGCTTCCTGGTCGACAACGGGATCAAGTGGCGGGCGATGCCGGCCGATTTCCCGGCCTGGACCTGCGTCTACGCGTTCTTCCGCCGCTGGCGCGACCAAGGCCTGGCCGGCGAGTTCCACGACCGGCTGCGCGCGCGGTGCCGCATCGCCGAGGGCCGGGCGGTGGAGCCGACCGCGGGCAACATCGACGCGCAGTCGGTCAAGGCCGCCGCCGCGGGTGGGCGCGTTGACCGCGGACGCCGTCGCGTTGGAGGCCCGTAAGATCGCCCAGCTCGAATCCGAGACCGGCTCGTTCCCGCTGGCCCGGTCGTCGGCCCTGGCCTGGCTGGATGAACCAGGGGTGGTGTCGCTGACCGAACGCCGCCTCGCCGCGCTGCCACCCGACACCCGGCCGCTGCCCTCGGTGGCCATCTACGACCAACTGCTGCGCCGTCCCGCAGCAGGCAGCCCTCCGCACTCCGGTGCGGAAGGAAGGCCCTGACCATGACAGTTCCCCGTCATCGCGGCCGCGGGCTTTCCCCGGCAGAAATCGCTGCGCGAGTTCGACTTCGAGGCCAACCCCAACATCGATCCCGCTGTGTCTGATCGGCGACTCGGGCACCGGCAAGTCTCACCTGCTCATCGCGCTGGGCACCGAAGCGGCCATGGCCGGGCACCGAGTCAAGTACACCCTGGCCGCCAAACTGGTCAACGAGCTGGTCGAGGCCGCCGACGAGAAGATCCTCACCAAGACCATCGCCCGCTACAGCCGCGTCGAGCTGCTCTGTCTTGACGAACTGGGCTCCATGGAGCTGGACCGGCGTGGTGCCAAACTGCTCTTCCAAGTGATCACCGAAAGGGACGAGCGCGCCTCCGTCGCCATCGCCTCAATGAGTCATTTTCGGGATGGACCAAGACATTTACCGACCCTCGGTTGTGTGCCGTGATTGTTGATCGGCTCACCTATGGCGGCAACATCATCGAAACCGGAACTGTGTCCTACCGCTACACCCAGACCCAGGCCGCCAAGGCCAGCCAGCAGGCTCCCAACTGACCACCGGCGTGCTCTTCCCCGATAGCCGCCGAACTCGTCGGCCGCAGGAGCAGGTCAAGGTGGAGCGCCCGCAGCGCAGCGAGGACGAGCACCTTGACCTGCGACAAGGACCGACCATCATCCGGCGCCGGGGAGGCGCGTGCACCGCCAATTGAGGTCGGCGTAGGGGTTGACCTAGGCATAAACATCGTCGGCCTCGGTGAGGTCGACACCCCTGACGACCTACGCGCGGCTGTCCTGCTTGGCGTCGTCGTCCACACGGCCGTCGTCGTCCGTGATCTTGAGCTTTCGTACGGCGGGAGTCAGCACGAGGGGTAGGTGGGCCGCCGCGGAGCCGAGGCAGGCGATCCACAGGAGCTGGTGAACGGTGACCGCCTCGCCCAGCAGCCCGCCGACGACACCGCCGAGCGGCAGCGAGCCCCACATGAGGAAGCGGAGGCTGGCGTTCATCCTGCCGCGCAGGGCTTCAGGGCAGATCGCCTGGCGGTAGCTGCCCTGGGCGACGTTGTACATGACTCCGACCAGGAACATGAGCGCCATGCCGATCGGGAACAGGGCGAGCCGCCAGCCTGGTCCTGTGAAGGCGACGAGCACGTTGAGCGGCAGCATGAGGACGGCTGCGCCGTACATCGTGGGGCCGTGACCGAAGCGGGCGATCACGCGTGGCGCGAGGAGCGCGCCGAGCAGGCCGCCGGCCCCCGCGCCTGAGATCATCAGGCCGTAGGCCGTCGCGCTCACGCCCAACTCGTCGACCAGGTACAACGGCTGGACGATGGCCCAGATGCCGCTGATGAACATGGTCATGGCGCCGACGAGGCCGATCAGGCGCAGGATGGGGTGGCCGAACACGTAGCGCAGGCCCTCCATCAGGCTCACGCGCCCCCCGGAGGGGGTCTCCTCGGCCTTGACGGTCGCCAGCAGGGTGGCGGAGATCAGGTAGCTGACCGCGTCGACCACGATGGCGATGGGCGCCGTGAGTACCTGCACGAGCCAGCCGCCGAGCCCGGGGCCGAAGAGCACGGAGAGGCTGCGCACGGACTCCAGGGTCCCCATGCCCTTGGGCAGCTGCTCCTTGGTCACGATGGAGGGCAGGAAGCTCATGTGGGCGACGTCGAAGAAGGCCGTGCCGACGCTGACGATCACGGCGACCGCGTAGAGCTGGGCCAGCGTGAGCGCCTCGAACAGAGCGGCGATCGGGATGGAGGCCAGGGCGACCGCGCGCAGCACGTCGGCCGTCACCAGGATGGGCTTTCTGCGCAACCGGTCGACCCACACGCCGGCGGGCAGCCCGAAGAGGAGGAAACCGATCATCCCGGCCGCGCTGAGCAGGCCCAGCTCGAACGGGCCCGCGTCCAGCACCAGCAGCGCGACCAGCGGGAGGGCCACGCGCGTGACGTGGGTGCCGAACTGGCTGAAGCCATCGGCGGTGACGTAACGACGGAAGGCGGGGGTCATCCGATCTACCCTAGGGGCGCGCCAAGCTCACGTGGACGAAACAGGAACTAAGTTCCTAACTGACAAGAGAAGGGCGAGAACGGTGGCCATGACCAGGCGTGCTGCAGGCTCAGGGAGCAGGCCGTGGGCCGGGCCGATGCATCTGCGGTACAGGCTGGAGCATGGTCAACCAGAGTGGTACCAAAACTCGCCTTCAGATCATGGCCGGTTGATCACCAAGTGGCGCCAAAAGAGGCCGATGCTTGGTCCCGGAAGTCACCGACGAAATCACACACGTCATCCCTCCCGCACGGCACCGGACTTCACGCCTGATCAGCGCAAACGCAGGAACTACGTTCGGTAAGACAACGGCTTCTCAGGAGCTTGCCTTCGCAGCCGCAGCGGGAGCAGTTGAATGTCTGGGAGAAGCCCCGCACAGGTGGTGCAGATCGCGGCACCGTCGCAGCTTCTACGTCCAGGAAGCGCGCGGGCCTGGCCGCATTCGGGACAGGTGCCCCGGGTTCGGAGCGCGCGATCGGCGCAGGTCCGGCAGATGTAGCCGTCCGGCCAACGTCCGGATTTGGGTCCGCAGCGACCGCAGCGGCAGCACTCGGCGTGCCACCGCTCGTGCTGCTTCTCGTTTGCGTAGCTGCGGGTCATGCGTCGGGGAGGATGCGCGCCCGCCGTGGCCGGAGCTTCTCGATTCCGGCGGGCGGGGTGGGCAGGTCGCTGGTGGCGGTCTTGCGGACCCCGGCGTTCTCGGCGGTGGTGGCGACCAGGTCGGCCGGAGTGCAGGAGAGGATGTCGCAGAGCGCGGACATTACCTGCAGCGATAGCCGCTCGGGAGTGCCGGAGACTAGGCGGTGTACTTGGGATGCCGACAGGTCGATGCCGATCTCGCGCAGCAGCGGCACGAGCTCGGTGGCCGTGTAGATGCGCTGATCGTCCATGATCTCGCGCAGCCTCCAGGTGTAGCCGACTTTGCGTTTCATGATTCTCTCCCCGGCTGAGTCTTGAGCGCGGCCGCGATGGTGGCGTCCAGGTGCCGACGCAAGGTGCCGTCAGTGCTCACGATCACTGTCTCTGCCCCCGATGAAGATCTCCCGCCAAGCCCCCATGACCGAGAACGAGCGCCTCGCTGCCCTCCGCCGCCTGCTCATCGATGCTGACATTCCCCAACTTCTGCGTGTCGTTGGCATCATCGTGCTCCGCTACGCGCAACCCCTTACGCGGGTCGTCCGGCTCACCATCGACGACCTGCTCCGCGACGGAGAAGCCCTTCTCCTACGGCTCGGAGAGCTGCCCCCGCCCGTCCCCGGAACCGGTCGCATCCCTGCTCCTGGCCTACATCGAGGACCGCGACAACATGAACTCCGCCACCAACCGCGCCTCTCGCTGGATGTTCCCTGGCCGCCGAGCAGGCCAGCCCTGCCGCCCCGACCATTTGTCCGCGCTTCTCAAAGAGATCGGCATCCCAGCGGCCGCCGGCTGCGGCGCCGCCGTCCGGCAGCAACTCCTGGAGATGCCTGCCCCTGTCGTCGCCGACGCCCTCGGCTACCACGACAAGACCACCGCCCGGCTCCTTCGGGAAGGCGGTGGAGCATGGAGCCGCTACGCCGCAGGAGATCACGGAACGTCACCATCAACCCCTACGGGAATGACGACTCGCGAGAGTTGAACAGGCGAGCCAGTAAAGCGCCTGCTCAGGGAAGATCCGAGCGCTGCCGTTGGCCACGAAGTTTCTCCAGCGCGGCCGCGACCTCACGAACCTGCTCAGGCTGCCGGGTGCACCAATCGGAGACATCGTTGAACCATCGGTTCCAGACGGAGCCGACAGCATCAGCAGTGATCTCTTCTCCACCGCAGACGAGAGTGGCGAGATCACCCACCTCGGGGTCATATTCGTCCTCCGGAGCCCCCATGCCCAACAGACCCTCGGGGTCGTACCGATTGATCAATGCACGGACTGCGGCGGCTACCTGATCACCAGTCATGACTCCAGCATGCCCCAGACGGCAGAGCTTCCGCTGCGACTACTGTCGGCCACATCAGCACTCGACGGCTGGACGAATACGCGACAGTTGATTACGCGACTCCACCAGCATCAACCCCGGGAACGTCGTCGCCGATCATCACCTCATTCTCGCGCCTACCTGATGCCCCCCAAGGGGATCATCGTTCGACTCTCGCGACCACGCTCTCGCCTGGAACGTGGCGGACCGCGTCGGCGAGCGTCTCCGCGGCGATGAGATCGCGGTGCGCGGCCACCGCCGCCGCCACCTCCTCGCCGCCCTCGATCCGCACGCGGACCCGGTCGGCCACCTCGAACCCCGCCTCGCGCCTGGCCTGCTGGACGGCGCGGATGAGGTCACGCGCCACACCCTCCAGGAGCAGTTCGGGGGTCACGGCCACGTCCAGGACCAGCACGCCGTCCGGGATGGCGGCCGAGTGGTCCGCGTCGGCGGCGACGGTACGGAGCTCGTACTCCCCGGGCAGGAGTTCGACGCCACCCGCCGTCACCACCCCGCCGTCCGCCGCCCAGTCGCCTGCGCGCACCGCCTTGATCACGCGTTGCACGTCAGGCCCCAGCCGTGGGCCGAGGACCCTCGGGATGACGGTGAGCACCTGCTCGCTCACCTCAGCGAGATCGCCGGTGAGCACGACCTCCTTGACGTTGACCTCCTGCTCGACCAGCGCCACGAACGGCGCCAGCCGGGCGAACGCGGGTGTCGCCACCGTCAGCCGGGGCAGCGGCAGGCGCACCCGCAGCCCCGCCGCCTTGCGTAGCGCCAGGGCCGCGGAGCACACCTCGCGCACCTCGTCCATCGCGGTGACCAGGTCGTCGTCTCCCCCCTGAGGGCGGGGGAACGGCGTCAGGTGCACGCTGCGGCCGCCGGTCAGGCCCTTCCAGATCTCCTCCGTCACCAGCGGTGCCAGCGGCGCCATGACCCGGGTCAGCACCTCCAGCACAGTGTGGAGGGTGCCGAGCGCCTGCGGGTCACCGGCCCAGAACCTGGTCCGCGAACGGCGCACGTACCAGTTGGTGAGCACGTCGAGGAAGGTCCGCACCGAGCCGCACGCCCCCGACAGGTCGAAGGCGTCCATCCGGGCGGTCACGTCGGCGACGAGCCGATCGGTTTTGGCCAGGGCGTAGCGGTCGAGCGGATGGGCGGACTCCCTCTCCCGAGCGCCCGCGTACAGGGAGTAGAACGACCACACGCTCCACAGCGGCATCAGCACCTGCCGGACGGCGTCGCGAACGGCCTGCTCCGACACCGCCATGTCGCCGCCGCGCATCACCGGCGACGACAACAGCATCCAGCGCATCGCGTCGGACCCGTACCGGTCGAACATCTCGTAGACGTCCGGGTAGTTCGACAGGCTCTTGGACATCTTCCTGCCGTCGTCGCCCAGCAGGGTGCCGTGCACGAGCGCGGTGCGGAAGGCGGGCCGGTCGAACAGCGCCGTGGCCAGCACGTGCAGCGTGTAGAACCAGCCGCGCGTCTGCGCGGTGTACTCCACGATGAAGTCACCGGGGTAGTGCGACTCGAACCACTCCCGGTTCTCGAACGGGTAGTGCACCTGCGCGTAGGGCATGGAGCCCGACTCGAACCAGCAGTCGAACACCTCAGGCACCCGGCGCATGGTGGAACGGCCGGTCGGATCGTCCGGGTTCGGCCGGGTCAGCTCATCGATGTACGGCCGGTGCAGATCCGTCACCTGGGTGCCGAAATCCCGTTCCAACTCCTCGACCGAGCCGTACACGTCCAGCCGCGGGTAGGCCGGGTCGTCGGACTTCCACACCGGGATCGGCGCGCCCCAGAACCTGCTGCGGCTGATCGACCAGTCGCGCGCCCCCTCCAGCCACTTGCCGAACTGGCCCTCGCCGATGTGGCCGGGCACCCAGGTGATCTCCTTGTTGAGCTCGACCATCCGGTCGCGCACCTTGGTGACCGCCACGAACCAGCTCGACACCGCCTTGTAGACCAGCGGCGTGTCGCACCGCCAGCAATGCGGATAGGAGTGAACGTAGCTCTCGTGCCGGTGCACGAGCCCGCGAGCCCGCAGATCGTCGATGATCGGCCCGTTGGCCTCGAACACCTGCAGCCCCTCGAACGGGGGCACGAGCGCGGTGAAACGGGTGCGCTCGTCCACCGTCATGACCGGCGCGATGCCCGCCGCGGCGCACACCTCGTGGTCGTCCTCGCCGAACGTGGGCGCCAGGTGCACGATGCCGGTGCCCTCCCCGGCGTCGACGAAGCCGGCCGCCAGGATCCGGAAATCGCCATCGACGAAGTCGAACGGCGGGACGTACCTCCTGCCGACGAGCTCCCGGCCCTTGAACACCTCGACGACCGTCGCGCCATCCGGTACGGCGTCACGACCGACCACGTACCGCTCGCCGTCCAGCTCCGCCACCGCGTAGTCCAGGTCGGGGCCGACGGCCAGCGCCTGGTTGCCCGGCAGGGTCCACGGCGTCGTCGTCCAGACCAGCGCCTTCTCGCCGGTCTCCAGCGGGAAAGCCACCGTCAGCGCCGGATCCCGGCGGTCGCGGTAGGTGTCGTCCATCTTGGTCTCGGTGGCCGACAGCGGCGTCTCGCACCGCCAGCAGTAAGCCAGCACCCGGTGACCCTCGTAGACCAGGCCCTTGTCGTGCAGCGTCTTGAACGCCCACAGGACGCTCTCCATGTAGTCGACGTCGAGCGTCTTGTAGCCGCCGGCGAAGTCCACCCAGCGGGCCTGCCGGGTGACGTACCGCTCCCACTCGCGGGTGTAGCGCAGGACCGATTCCCTGGTCGCCGCGTTGAACGCGCCGATGCCCAACTGCAGGATGTCGGCCTTGCCGGTGACGCCGAGCTGCTTCTCGGCGGCGACCTCGGCGGGCAGCCCGTGGCAGTCCCACCCGAACCGCCGCTCGACCCGGTTGCCGCGCATCGCCTGGTAGCGGGGGACGGCGTCCTTGATGTACCCGGTCAGCAGGTGGCCGTAGTGGGGCAGGCCGTTGGCGAACGGCGGGCCGTCGTAGAAGACGAACTCCTCGTCCCCGCCGACGGACGCCTCGAACGTACGGTCCTGCGCCCAGAAGTCGAGAATGCGCTGCTCGACCTCGGGGAACACTGGTTCGGACACTGCGCACTCCTCACATCCATCGGTCGGATGCGAGGACGGAGACTCCTCCGCGGTACCACCCCGCTTGGCGTCGAGACGCCCACTCGTTCTTCGGCTGTGACGGGCCGGCCCCGTCCGGTTCTACTGAGCCCTCGCGGGCCGTTCTTCCGGAGGCTTCCCGGTGATGGCCGGATCAACGCCTGTGCCCGGAAGCATAGCGGGACAACCCCGATCTTCCGCCAGCCGTTATCGCCCACGCGTGGTCGCACAGGCGGACTCCCATGCACCTGCGGTCTTGCCGTACCACTCGCTCCTGAAAACGGACACTCAAGCTGTCAACGACACCTCGCCGGAGCTGCTCGGTGGCGGCCACCGTTTCCTGCCACACCTGTTCCGCCTCCGCTCGACGGCACCCGTCAGTGTTGGTCTGCCGATGGCTGCGCTTGACGGGCTCGACCTCGGCGGATCCGTTGATCACGTTGCTCGAGAGCGAAGATCTGCTGAGCATACGGTTTATGGAGCTCGGCGTCGGCTTGCGCGACGCTCATCGGCTGGCGGGGCGTGCCGGCAGCGGCTGCCGCGTCGACCAAGGCGAAGGCCTCGGCGCGGGGGAGCGGGCGCGCTTCGATGACCTCACAGCCGAACGGGCACGCCGGCCCCCGTGCTCTCATACCGATGTCGTCGGTGCAGTCGATAGGCCCGCACAGGCCACAGCATGCTACAGCCGGGATCTACGCGTACACCTCGGCCAGCGCTGCGTCGGCAGCTACGGACCGGCGGCTGGCGGCGGGCTCGTGGCCGCTGCCGAGCGCCTGCTCATCCATGTGCCGTCTCCGGCTCCGGACCGGCGGGCAGGCCGCGGCCGGGGTGAGGCCAGGTCCCGGCGCGCCCGTGGCGATCGCCCCGACAGTGCGTCAGCTGTCGGCGAATCCGGAAGTGCAGAGCTGGGTACGGGTAACCGTGCAGAGCCGGTGAGCTGTCAAGCTGAGCACGTTGGGATCCTCGTCCCTTGGAGGTTTCGATGCGTGCAGGCGTCGTGGTCACCGCACAGCCAGGCGTGGAGGACCTCGCCGTACGGGCCGAGGAGTTGGGCCTGCACAGTTTCTGGGTCAACGACACCCCGATGGTCCACGGCGACGCCTTCGTCGCCTTGAGTCTGTGTGCGAAGGCCACCAGCCGCATCAGGCTCGGCATCGGCGTGACCTCACCGGCGCTGCGCTCGGCGCCGGCCGCCGCGGGTGGACTCACCAGCCTCAACGCGCTGGCACCGGGCCGGATCATCTGCGGGGTCGGGACTGGAAACACAGCCCGGCGCACGCTGGGCATGCGGCCGACCACGGCGGCCACGGTGGAGACCTTCACCGCCGCACTGCAGGGCCTGTGCGCCGGACGCACCATCGAGTACCGCGAAGGTGACCGGGTTCGCGACGTCCGTTTCCTGCACGCCGGAGGGCAGGTGAACACGGCCGACCCGATCGAGTTCGTCGTGGCCGCGCTGGGGCCGAAGGCCGCCGCCGTCGCCGGCCGCCGCGGCACCGGCCTGATCTCTTTCGGCCTGCTGGACCCCACCGCCTGGCACGCGCTGCACGACGCCCGCCGTAGCGCCGCCCGCGGGACACCCCGCGACCCCGATTCCCGCACGGACCCTCGGGCGGACTCCTATGTGGTCACCGCGCTGCACATACTCGACGAGGACGAGGACCCCCACGGCGACGCGGCCCGGGACGCGACCGGCCACCTCGTCCTGTCGCTGCTGGCCTTCGCCGCCGACACCGCCGCCGACACCGCCGCCGACACACCCGCCTTCGCCGAGCAGCTCGGCCCCGCCGAACGCGAGACGGTGCGGCGGCTGCTGGACCGGCGCGGCACCAGCGCCACCGCACCCGACCGGCACACCAAGCTCTACCCCAACTACCTCGGACGCATCGCACCGCAGGACCGCGACCTGATCCTGCCCTCGCTGATGAACACCCTGGCCTTGGTCGGCACCCGCGACGACCTCCGCGCCCGCATCGCCACCCTGCAACAAGCCGGCATCGACGAACTGCTCATCCAGCCGGTGATCGACCCACCCACTGAGATGGCCCAGCTAGCGAAACTCCTCACCTGAGCGGACCCGAATCCGTTCCGCTGAATGAGGCAGAACGGCAGCGGGGTCTCGCTGATCAGCTCTGCTCGTCTATTCGTACATGGCTCTGTACGCGAAGCCGCGCCGCCAGCGTCACGATGACCCTCGAACCGAAAACCGGACAAGCCATTGAGCACCTGGAGAAAGCCGTCGACGCGGCCCTGTGCCGCTGAACCACACCTCCTGACCGGCAAGGGCTTTATGGACGAACGAGCCCCGGAGACCTGTAGATCAGCTACCTGGCCGGTCCGGAGCGTCGGGACACAGATTGAGGTTGGTCCCTACGTCATCGGGTGAGCTTCTCCGCGGCCACGGATTCGGCTGTGTGGGCCTGCCTGTTCTTCATGGTCAGGGCCAGGAGGATTGCGCTGGCGGTGAACGCAGCTGCGACGGTGAAGGCCGTGGTGACTCCCTCGGTGAGGACGTGGTGGGCCGGTCCGCGTGAAGCGCGCGTGGCGGCGCCGAACACCGTGACGAGGATGGCCAGCCCCAGCGCACCGCCGATCTGCTGCATGACATTGAGCAGGCCCGAGGCGGCGCCGGCATCCTCGGTATCGCCCGGCTGACCGACGACTCCAATTCGATCAGCCGAACGTGTCCTGGGAGCTAGACGGCAACCAGTCCCAGGCCCGCGCCGCGCGAGCGGCCCTCCTCGAACAACTGACCCGACCACACCACTTCGTAGCCGGCGCCCACCTCGACTCACCCGGTATCGCCCGCGTTACCGCCTCCGGCGACGGTTATGCGCTGGAGTACCTCGCACCACCGATCGGCTGATCGAGCCTGTCGGCTCCGGGCTGCGCTCGCGATGGCGGCCAAGGAGGGCAAGCTCGTCTGGCCCGGCTGGTCGCCCACGAACTCGACCACCTGGACGGGGGTTGAGGAACATCGGAACGACAACCGGAGCTGAGCCTTGACCAGCCCTGGTGGGCGGTCGGTGACGCCGGCGGCGTCGGGGGATCCTGAAGTCGTGCCGCAGATAACGCCCTATTATCTGGGGCATCGTTGATCGCGACCTGCGGCGACGGTTCCGGGCCGCTACGCGAAGCGGCCCCTGTTATCTGTGGCGAGGGGGAAGCGGTGGCCGCCGTGGCGCAGCTGCCCGCCGGGAAGGCGCTCACCGTCCGCGGCGCCGCAGACGCCTTCCTCGACGCGCTCGGCAACCCGAACACGGTGCGGCACTACGCGATCGGGGTCGGCAAGACCGCCGAACGGGTCGGCGAGGGCCGGCCGCTCGGGCAGGTCGCGGACGACGAGATCGGCGAGGCCCTCGAAGCGCTGTGGGGCTCGACGGCGGTGAACACCTGGAACGCCCGCCGGGCGGCGGTGCTGTCCTGGCTCGCCTGGTGCGCCGAGCGCGGCTTGGACGGTCCGGAGGTGCCGGCCTGGGCCAAGCGCTTGACCCCGCCGGACTCCGAGACGCCGGCGCGCTCGAAGATGGCGATCGACCGACTGATCGCCCGCCGCGAGGTGCACCTGCGGGAGAAGTACCTCTACCGGATGCTGTACGAGACCGTGGCGCGGGCGGAGGAGATCCTGCCGCTGAACATCGAGGACCTGGACTTCGCTGGCCTCCGCGCGCTGGTGAAGGCCAAAGGCGCGCAGTCCAAGGCCCGCCGCCGCTGCCAGGCCCGCGAGGATTTCGTGCTGGAGCCGGTGTACTGGGACGCCGGCACCGCCCGGCTGCTGCTGCCGCGGCTGCTGAAGAACCGCAGCCGCGGCCCGGTGTTCGTCACTCACCGCCGCCCCCGGCCGGGCAAGGTCGTCTCGTCGCGAGACGTGTGCCCGGATTCCGGGCTGGCCCGGCCGTCGTACGGCCAGGCCCGCGCCCTGCTGGACGAGCACACCGCGCTGCACGGGGCGGGCACAGGCCCATCGCCGAACTCACCAGCCTGCTCGCACCCGGCGACACACGCCGAGGCGGCGGCACGTAACCGAGCCGGCCGACCCGTCGATCCTGATCATCCCGACCGACCCGAAACCACCGAGCCCTGGAGTTGACATGGCTGACATGATCGTGACCGACCCCGTCACCCGCGACGTTCTCGCGACCTTTGAAGGCGTGCGATCCCGGCTGTTCGGGCGCTTGGAGGGCCTGACCGACGCCGAGTATCACTGGGAGCCGGTCAGCGACTGCATCAGCATCCGCCCCGGCGACGACGGCGTCTTCCGCGTCGCCACGCTATTTCCGGAATCGGGTCCGGAGGAACCGGACCCCGTCACGACGATCGCCTGGCGCATCTGGCACATCGGCAACCTCTGCCTGCGCGGCTACGTGATCTACCTCTTCGACGACGTTCCCGACTACGGCGACCGCCACGAGTGGCCGGGCACCGCCAAAGAGGGCATCCAGGCGCTCGCCGAGGACTGGGAGCACTTCATCTCCCGGATCGCAGCCCTCGGTGACAAGCGCCTGTTGGCGCCGATCGGCATGGGCCCCGGCGGTTGGGCCGATGAGACCTATCTGAAGCTCGCGCTGCACGCTCTGAAAGAGGTCACACATCACGGCGGCGAAATCGGCCTGCTGCGCGACCTGTACCTGCGCGAAGGCGTCTGATTTCGGCGGTGGGCGACCTTGTCCGGCGGCCGTGTGCCGCCGGACCACGGCCGGGGTCGGCGGCTATCTCCTTCCTCCCGGTCTACTCATCGGCCGCGTCTGGGTCACACAGGGGCCTCAAACCGCCGGGCAGATCGGGCAGCCGGAAGGAGTAGCGGCCAGCACGTTGACGTGGTGGCGCACGAACGGCGAGAGCCGAGCGACGTCCGCGCGCAGCTTCGTAAGCGCGGCGTCCATGTAGCGGGTTGAGAACAGCACCATCGCGTTGAGCACGAGCCCGAGGGCGCCGATCTGGTCTTCCATGCCATCCTGGTAGCACTGGTAGAGCTGCCCGCGGCGGCCGTGGAAGATCTTCCGGGCCAGGTCGTGACGGCCCTCCTGAAGGTTGGCCTGGGTCTTGATCTGCCGCCGGTGGTCGGGCTCGTCGGCCAGGCGCAGGATGTGCAGGAACTTGGAGATCCGCTCGTAGTGGGCGATCGCGTCGCCGAGCTGGGTGGGGCTGCCGTCGCGGCTCAGCATGCGGATCACGTCGTGCGCGCGGACGGCGCCGGTGTGGATGGAACCGATGATCCGCAGGATGTCCTCCCAGTGCCGCTCGATCTTCGTGAGGTTGATCCGGCCGCGGGGACGTCGTTGAACGGCCCGTAGTCGGCCGTCTTGTGGATGCGCCACATCTTCTGATCCGGCAGGTCGGCCAGCTGAGGCGCGTAGCTGTAGCCAGCCAGGGTCAGCAGCCCGAACACGATGTCGCTGTAAGTGCCGGTGTCCGTGACGATCGTCTGCGGACGGCGCCCGCCGTCGCGGTCGTAGAGCACGTCCATTACGTACAGTGAGTCGCCCGGGGTGCCGGCCACCACCTTCCCGCCCAGCCCAGCGGCCTGGTCGTTGAGCATGTTCAGCCAGGTGGCGCCGCCACGGCGGCCGAAGTACTTCGGGTTCGGTCGCGCGTACACGGGCGATGGCGGTGGGCCGGACTCCGATGCAGCCGGGTTGCTGTCCTCCACGGTGAGTTTGTCGAGCGGCTGGGACGGCCGGGTGCGGTGGGAGTTCGACTTCGACCACTACGACGGGGGAGACCCGATGAGCAAGGGCGCCCGTAACCGACGACGCCGCCGCCGACCGCATCGCGAAGCTTCGCGCTCGTCCGGGCGGGCGGTGTAGCGGGCGGCGGTGAGGGTGCGGGTGAGGAAGTCCCTCTCGGCCGAGGTACGAGACGTCGTCAAATGGTGGCGGGTGCCCCGCTCGGGGTTGATGAGGATGATGTAGAGGACTGGCCTGTAGTCCGGTCGGGTAGCCGAGACCGGTGGGTCAGCTGGTTTCGCCGGCTTCCAGCAGGATCTTCAGCAGGTCCTGCGGGGCGTCGCGCATGAGGTTGTGCCCGCTGTCGAGCGCGTGGGTGGTCCATGCGGGGTCCTGGCGTAGCCGCTGGTAGGTGGTGGTGAACGGTGATGGGGTCGGCCATCCTGCCGCATACACGTAGACGTCGCGGCGGCTGTGGGTGGGGCTGCTGGTGACGCGCAGTGGCTGGAGCAGGGAGGCAAGGGGGTGAGGTGTGGCTCGCGGGTCGAAGAACGGCATCGGACGGACCGCGTTGCCGGCCTCGGTGACCTCCAGGTACCACTGCCGTTCGTTGTCGGAGACCAGGTTCCACATGGATTCGCCGTCGCCTGGTACGACGGCGTCCAGGTAGACCAGTGATCTGACGCGCTCGGGCAGGCGGTCGGCGACTCCGGTGATCACCATTCCGCCGTAGCTGTGGCCGATCAGAACCGCGTCCTGGAGTTGCTCGGCCACCAGCACACCGGTCACGTCCTGGATGTGGGTGTCCAGGTTCACGCTTCCGTGCAGGAGATGGCTGCGCTCGGACAGCCCGGTCAAGGTCAGGGGGTATGCGCGGTGCCCGTGGGAGCGCAACTGTTCGGTGAGCTCGTGGAAGCACCAGCCGCCGTGGCACATGCCGGGAATCAGCACGAAGGTGGTCACTGACGTTCTCCTTGTCTGGTGGCCGGCGAAGGCCGGCGTGCGGGTGATCTTAGGTGCCGGTCTGGTGCGTTGCGGTGGTGGCCGTGGCGGGCGGCGCGGGCGACCGATGGTGGCCTACGGTCGCGGCGATCGCCGCTGCGGCGGCGCACAGAATCGCGGTCCAGGCCAGCGTGGCGTCGGTCGAGGTGTGATCGGTCAGGATGCCGGCGATCCACGGACCGGCGGTCTGGCCCACCGCGAACACGGTGGTGAAGGCTGCCAGCGTGGCCGTCCAGTCGGCGGGTGGGGTTCCGGCCTTGACCAGCGCGGTGACGGCGGCAGGCACACTCATGAACGTCGCGCCATAGACGATCGCGGACGCGAGAACGAGGGCCGGGGCCGGAGATGCCAGGGCGAGTGCCGCTCCACCGGCGAGCAGGACCAACAGCGCAGCGAGCGCGCTGCCGCCGCGCCAGTGGGTGATGGGACGACTCCACAGCGCCGGTGCGGCCACGACCGCCGCCCCCAGGGCCGTCCAGATGAGCGTCACCTGCGCGAGGGGGGCGTGGCGCTCGGCGAGGTAGGCGGACAGGAAAGTGATGTAGGTGATGTATCCGGTTGCGAACAGCAGGTAGGCCAGGAGCATGCGCCGCAGAGGGCGCAGTCGCGCTCGTCCGGCGGTGACGGCCCTCTCCTCCCCCCCGAGGCTCGCGGCCGTCCAGCTCACCAGGGTCGCCAGGCCGGCGGCCAGCCCCATGCCGACCCAGGCGATGCGCCAGTGGGTGCCCAATGCCGGAATGGTCGCGCCGCTGAGGATGATGCCCAGCCCCGTGCCGGCAAAGTAGACGACGATGGGGGCACCGGAGGAGGCGCGCATGGCGATCCGCGATGCGATCACACCGCCGGTGATGAACACCACCGCCCCAGTCACGCCCGCCGCGGCCCTGGCGGCCAGCAGCGCCGGATAGTGGCCGCTGACCGCGGTGACCGCCAGCGCCACCGCGGTCAGCACCATGCTCCAGCGGAAAGCGGCCGCGCTGCCCATCCGCCGGACCAGGACGGCGGTCACCAGCGCGCCGAACAGGTAGCCGAGCCCGTTGGCGGCGCTCATCACGCCGGCCTGGGTCAGACTCCAGCGAAGATCATCGCGCATGGCCGGCAGGAGCAGACCATAGGCGAAGCGGGCCAGGCCCAGAGCCGAGGCGGTACCCGCGGCCAGCCGCACCGCCTGCCACACCGGCGGCCTCACCGTCCCCACACCGACCCGGCCGCCAGGACCCGGCGATCGGGGGCCCTGCGCGGGGCGGCCCCACTGCGACGATCGCACCGACGAACAATGATCATGTTGACACCACCCAAGAGATCGAACCGCTCGGTTCGATCTGCGGAGCCTAGCAGTAATCGAACCGAGCGGTACCATCTGTGTGTGCCAGTGACCAAGGGAACGACGATCGACCCGGTGCGCACCCGCGCCGCCATCCTCCAGGCGGCCACCGCGCTGCTGTACCAACGCGGACTCGACGGCATCGGCGTCGCCGAGCTGTGCGCGCGGATCGGGGTGTCCAAGGAAACGCTCTACCGGCACTTCGGCACCAAGGACGGCCTCGTCGCGACCATGCTGGAGACACGCAGCCAGCGGGTGTCCGACTGGCTCGCCGCGGCCGTCGCGGCGGCCGGAGACAACCCCGCCGACCAGTTGGCTGCAATCTTCGACGCCCTGCAACAGTGGCATGACGAACCGACTTTCCGCGGCTGCGCCGTGGTGAACGCGGCCACCCAACACCACGACCAAACCGTGCGCGCCATCACCGCACGGCACCTGGACCGCTACCTCGACCTTCTCTCCGACATCGCCACCCGCGCCGGAGCCGCCGCCCCCGCCGCTCTCGCCCACCAGTTGCTCATCCTGGTCGAGGGCGCCACCGTCGTCGCCGCACACCACCGCACGGCCGGAACGGCCGACCAGGCCCGCGACGCCGCCCTCACCCTGCTCGCGGCCGCCACCGCCGCCCCGCACGACTCCTGACGCCGCAAAGCCGCTCCACCGCCACGAGCAGATCCGGACCCGCCTGATCGCCATCGTCACCGGTCGCTCCGGCGCGTACGGCGCACGCGGACCGGCCTGGCCGCGACCACCGGACGCCTGCTGGCCAGTGCGCCAGCAGACCCCGCGCAGGAGCGCGGTGGGAGGCGCCCTTGAGCAGGCGGTGCGCGACGGTCACCTGATGCACCGCCTCCTGCCAGCGGTAGAACGAGGTCACCGCGGCCAGCCGGGCCTCCCACGTACTGACCGACAGCCCACCACCCGCCCCGGCTGCGACCATGGGCGCGGTGGCCACAGTCTCACGGTGCCGGCCGTCGTGAAGCCAGCGCACGAAGGCCGCCATCGCCGGAACGCCCAGCCGGTCCCAGCCCTCGGCTTCGTCGCGGTGCTCCAGGAACGTCCACCACTGCGGCAGCGCGGTCGCGAAGCTGCGCACCCGTGTTGGGCGACCAGCTCAGGGGGCGGGCCTCCAGCCATTCCTCGACTGCCCCACCGTGGCGAAGGTGGAATCGATCACCGTCCACGTTCGCCGCCAGGTGGTCGTACGGCGACGCAGTAGGCCATAGCCGTTGTTCCGCACGTTGCTGAAAGAACCGACGATAAGCCTGACGCAACAGTCAGTAGTCGACGAGGAGGGTCGCTGCGGCTTCGCCACTGATGCCCAGTCCAATAACCAGGACGGGCATGGTCGAGGAGCATGACGACTCCAGGGGGAAGTTGGCGGGCGGCTGCGCCGATGGAAGCCGATGAAGACGACACGCGGCAGGAAGAGGTGGCGGCGCGTGTTCGTCGCAGGGGCGGGCGCCCGCGGAGCGCAGGTCCGCGGGCGCCCTCGCGGGCTACCGGGCCGGCGAGGAGTCGCCGGTCAGCTCGCGGACGATGCTCATGTCGTCGAACGGCACCTTGCGCTCGCCGATGATCTGGTACGGCTCGGCGCCCTTGCCCGCCAACAGCACGATGTCGCCGCGCTGGGCCTCCAGCAGGGCCCGGGCGATGGCCTCGCGCCGATCGATGATCCGCACGGCCGAGGCGTCGGTGGCCACCACGCCAGGCATGATCTGGTCGATGATCGCTCCGAGGTCCTCGGGGCGCGGGTTGTCGCTGGTGACGACGACGATGTCGGACAGTTTGCCGGCGATCTCGCCCACCGGGGCGCGCTTGCTGGGATCCCGGTCGCCGCCGCAGCCGAACACCGTAATCACCCGACCAGACCGAATGGGAGAACGCCGCACGCGAGCACGCGACGGCGCGCCAGCAGGTGGAGAGCCTGCATGATGAACGGGCGGGCTTGGCCGCGCGGCCGCCCGAGGAGGACAGCACCAAGAAATCCCTGCTCTCCACGAGCTCCGCGGGCCGTAGACGCCCAGCCGATCATCGTGGTGGCACGGCGTTCGCCGTTCCAAGCGGCTCGGAGATCAGGTCGCATGCTGGACATGTCCAGGCGTCTACGTGGTGCTCGCAGTAAGTCCCGAGCCGTCCAGATGCGGAGTGCTTTCGAGCCGAGGTCGCTCGTGTCGCCTCGCGACGTCTCGCTCCCAGCCGCTTCCAAACGTTCCAAGTGGAACCCAAGCGCTCCCCGCCACCATCCGTTCCCGTCATCTGATGTGAAAGGACGAGACATGCGCTTGTGGAGCGTTCTCTTTGCGGCGATCGTGCTGATGCTGGCCGGTACGGTCCCAGCCCAGGCCGCCGACGGAGTGGAGGTCTCGGTGACGCCGACGGGGATCGCACCTCCCTCCTACACCGGACTCTGCGCGCCGTCGATGCAGTTCACCGCCACCGTGCAGGTCACCGCCAATGGCCCTGGCACCATCTCCTACCGCTGGTCGCACTGGCAATGGGGGCGGAGGCCTCAATCGGTCACCTTCACCGAGGCGGGCACGAAGACGGTGACCGAAGTCATGTCCCACTACGCGGGCAGCAGCGGCTCGCAGAGCCGGACCATCACCGTGACGGGCGCCAACCAGGCGCAGGCGACCGTCACCTACCAGCTGTCGTGCACGGACGCCGTCCCGCAGACTGCCCAGATCCAGCCCGCGAACGACTACATCGGCCGCTGCGGCGCCGACGTGGTTCACACGATCAACGCGCGGATCGACTCCCCGGTCGCCCAGGCCGTCCGCTACCGCTGGGTCGATGGATTCGGCCAGCCGCTTCCCGGCCTGGACGGCGATCGGGAGGTGGTGTTCACCGAGCCCGGCAGCAAGACAGTCAGCGCGCCGTTCCAGCGGGTCACCCTGCCCGACGCCCCGTACGGCGGCGCCGCATACATCCGGACCACCAGCCCGTCACAGGTGGAGAGCGGCCAGCTGTACTACCGGACGACCTGCGTGAGCGCGGAATTCACCAAGCTGACCTGGCTGTCAGGCAACTGCCGCACCGGCGCGCCCTTCAGGTACTCACTCACGGGTGCCATCGAGAGCAACGGGCTGGGTGAGATCTCCTACGCGTGGTCCCGTCAGGTGCCCGACGAGGGTGACGAATGGATTCGCGACCCCTGGCAGACCCTCACCTTCACCACCTCCAACTCGCCCGGCCGTCAAACCGTCAGCAAGACCTGGACCGCGCCGATGGGCCAGAGCGGCCTGTGGCGTCTGGAGATCGCAGGCACCGATGGCATCGTCGCCTCCGAGAGCCGCCCGTACATAAACCGGTGTGGCTGACGCGGCCGGTCCCCGCCACCGCGTCCCCGCGGGAAGAGCGACTTACCGCGACGAGCGCCCCTGCGGACGGCGGCGGAGGTCCGCCGGGTTCAGCCGCTGACGCAGCGCCCGTAAGTGCGCGATGAAGGCGGCCACCGGGTCGTCGCCCGACCCAAGGCGGTGTCCATGGCCGTGCTCGGCGACCGGCTCATCACGTTCGGACACTCGCCAATGCTCTCTTCTCTGCGCTGGTCAACGGCTGTCCACGCCCGGCGGGTGTCCGGTTGTCGTCCGCACCCGCTGTCCACTGGTGGTGGACACGGCATCCGCCTTCCGAAAGTGATCTCACGCCATCACGGCACACCATCTCGTCCCCGACAGGAGTTCCTCTCGTGAGATCCTTTCAGCGCATCGCGGTCCTGGTCGTCAGCACGGCCCTGGCAACGGCCGCCATCACCGCGCCCGCATCGGCGGAGCCTTCGCAGGTCTTCTACATCGCCCCTCACGTGACGGTGACGGAGGCGAACACCGACGGCTGCCGCGGCGCAACGCAGTACTTCAACGCGCGCGATTACCAGAACGTCGAGATCAACTGGACCAACGCCACGAACGAAGACCACCCGTGCCTCCGGGTGGACTACTACCCGGTGACCACCTCGCGCTTTTGCAACTTCTACTTCTACGTCCCCAGCAACTACGCGACCGCAAGAATGGAGTGGCAGCTGGAGAGCCAGACCGGCGAGCGCCTGGTGAACCTCGTCTTCGACGAAAACCCGTACTCAGGATTCACCTGGCTCGCGTCCAGTGGACACGTGCCCGGCGACGCGCCCGTGTCCCACATCTGGTTCACCGACGGCACTGCATGGCCGTCCGGCCGAATCGGCTGGGGCGTGGACGCCGGCCATGGAATCATGCAGGTCTGTGACGCCTGATCAACGTCGCAGCCAGGAGTAGACCAGAGTCGATAGCTTGCCCTGCCTCGTCAGGAGCGCACCCCGCCCTGCCGGGCGTTCGGCCGGCGGCCGGCCCGGCTGCGGCGGGCGACAAGTCAGGGCTGGCGCTCGCCGGGTAGGGACGGCGCAGTAATGCGCCGCCCCTACCCGGCCTCGGGTTCGTGCGATCAGGGGCAAAGTAGCCGGAGAGCCCCTGGGCAGAGTCCTTGATCAGGATGGAAAGCTGTGGCGGCTCGGGGTCATCCGGAAACGCCTCTTTCTCCGCCCAGCGCTGCCTCACGCGGGACAGCGGTGGGGTGATTTCACGGGCGAGGAGCGGCCCCACCTTCGGTGGGTTCTGGCCCCACGTGTTCAGCGCGCTCCATGGTCGTCAGTGAGATTTGGCCCCACCTCGCTGCCGAAGATGGCCGCCGCTCGCAGGTCACCGTCAGGACAGCGCAGGCCGGACGGCGATGGCCTCGCTGCACGGGAAGATGCCCGACCACGCAGCTGAGGAGCCGTTGTACGACCTGTAGGTGCAGAAGCTCTGCGTCAGCCCTTGCCGAGGACGCAGAACTCGTTGCCCTCCGGATCGGCGAGGACCGTCCACGACACATCGCCCTGGCCGACGTCGGCGCTGGTCGCGCCCAGAGCCCACAGCCGGGCCACCTCCGCCTCCTTGTCGTCAACGGGGTACGGCAGCAGGTCGAGATGGACGCGATTCCACACGGTCGTCACGTCGGAGGCGCGGCGAAGCTCCAGATACGGCCCGACGCCCTCGGCGGAGCGCAGCACCGCATGATCGTCGGTCATCTCGTGCAGGGTCCAGTTCACCGCCTCGCCCCAGAACCGGGCCATGGCCCGGGGGTCCGCGCAGTCGACCACCACCGCGGCGATCGGCCCGGTGTCCCGGTAGATCTCCCGAGGCTCCAGCACGCAGAACACGTTGCCCTCCGGGTCGGCCAGAACCGTCCACGGCACGTCGCCCTGACCCACATCGGCGGGCGTAGCGCCGAGATCCTGGAGGCGCGCGACCAACTCGGCCTGATGGGCCGCAGAGGTGGTGGCGAGTTCGATGTGCACGCGGTACTTCACCGTTTCGGGGTCCGGGACGGTCACGACATCGATGTAGAAGCCGGCGGGGTCCGGCCAGACGAAGCCCTCGGGCTCGAGGTTGGTCACGCCGGGTCCCTCGCTGGAAACACCCCAACCGAGCGCCTCCGCCCAGAACCGGCCGAGCGCCGAGTCGTCCCGAGCCTTGAAGTTCACCTGAACGAGTCTCAATGCCATGCCGCCGATCATATGGCCAGGTAGATGAGGCCCTGTCCGCATTCAGCTGCTCAAGGCGGGCTCGTCGCCTGGATGGGGGAGAGGTGGCCAGCCTCAGACCCGAGCGGGTGGAGCCAGGTCTCACGCGAGCACGAATGCGCTTCACCGGAATGGGGCCGGCGCCGACGCGTAAGAGGGTCCACTTCATGTTCCTGAAGTCAGCGGGGTGGTTCAGCTGATTCCGATGACAAGAGCATCGCGGGCGGTGCGGGCTGGTGGTCCACTCGTCGTCGGGTGCGGTGGCGTACGCGGTGAGCACCAGCCGCCGGCCCAGGCCGAGATTTGGTGGTCCTCGCCGACCGGGACAAGCCCGATCACACGTCGGCTCCGCAGCTCGCCATCGAGCACATCGGGTTAGGACGGACGGCCTACCGTAGGCGTGAGTGGGTCCTCCCGCAGGAGGACAGGTCCGGCCTGTCGGCCGCCGGCCCCCGGCTCGTGGGCGGAGACAAGAGATCGCCGCCAGGCAGGAGTCGGCCGGACCGCCGCGTCACTAGCGTCGAAGCATGCGATCTGATCTTGGCGTCTTCCTGAAGGCGGCTGTGAGCAGGCCCTTGATGATCGGCTCGTTCGCCCCCACTTCGGAAACGCTGGCCGCGCAACTGGTCGAGGTGGTGCCGAAGCGGGGCGCGCCGACCGTGCTGGAGCTGGGTCCAGGGACCGGTGCGATCAGCGGGCTGATCAGATCGCGGCTACCGGCCCATGCGCGGTTCGTGGCGGTGGAGACCGACCCCGCGATGGTCGATCATCTGGCGGAGACCCGTCCGTGGTTGGAGGTGCTGCACATGGACGCCGCCGATCTGGGTTCCCGCATCGGCGAGGGCGAGGTGGACGCCGTGGTGAGCGCGCTGCCGTGGACGCTCATCCCGGAACGGGCTCAGGGGCGCATCCTCGAGGCGGTCTCGCGCGTCCTGGCGCCCGGCGGCAGCTTCACCACGATCGCCTATCTGACCGGCACCCGTTTCGGCCCAGGCAGGCGGTTCCGCGGGCGGCTGGGCGCGGCCTTCGACGAGGTGCTGACGACCAGAACCGTCTGGCGCAACCTGCCGCCCGCGCGCACGTACGTCTGCCGACGCCCGATCGTGGCCACGCCGCCCGAGCGGGAGGGCCGCTCGTAGCGAAGAGAAGCGGTATCTGGCAGACCAGTGGAGCAGACGTGACAACGGTGGCTGCAAGGCCGGCGGATCGGGGCGGGCTGGTGACCGCGTCCGACAGCGCCACGGTGAGAGCGATGACCGCAGAAGGCGCGGACCGCTTTGGCGCGGGCTGATGGGCGATCTGTCCTCCAGCCAGCCGGGCATCGTACGCGCCCATGGACGGGCAGCGGTCTCCCTACAATGGCCGGATGACACGACGTGGCGGGGTGAAGTGGGCTGACAGGAGTCCTGGCGTGCTTCCCGCCTGGGCGCCCCGGCGAGCCGGTGGCCTCGCACGTCCCCCGCGCAGCCGCTTCTCCTCGAGGCGCGGGCCGGGGCCGACCGCCCGATCGTGTCCATCCCGATGCCGCCACTCGGCGACTCCTGGCGAGTCGAGGAGCCCGATGTGACAGGATGCGGCAACCGGCGGAACCCGATCCGCAGGGTGTTCTCGCGCGAGGAGCTGACGGCGTTCGACCCGCGCGGCGTCAGGTGTGCGGTGCCTCATCTCGGCCTGGCGGGCGCGCGCCGGGTCTGCCGAGCGACGTGCTGAGCGCCGCGGGGCTGAGCGCCGAGGAGGAGACCGCCTACCGGCTCCTGGTCAGGACCGCCGGGGTCGAGCCCGCCGAGCTGGCGGAAGAGCTCGGCGTCGAGAGCGAAGCGGCGCGGCGGGTGCTCGGCTCCCTGCTCGCCAAGGGCCTGGCGCGCGCCGTACCTGGAGAGCTCGACAGGTTCTGCGCCGTCGCGCCGGACGTGGCGCTCGCGGCCCGGCTGCACAGACGGCAGGAGGAGGTGGACCGGGCCAGGCAGGCCGTGGAGCAGCTCACCGGGGAGTACCTGGCCCATGCGCGGCGTCGGGAGGCCGCCCAGCTAGTCGAGGTGATCACCAGCAGGACGGCGCTGCGCGAGCAGCTACGGCTGCTGCAGGACAACGCCCGTCACGAGGTCGTCTGCCTCTGCCGGGCCGGGCACGTGGCGATGACCTCGCAGGAGAACACCGAGGAGCTGGCCGCGCTGCGACGCGGGGTGGGCTACCGCGTCGTGTACGAACGCGCCCTGCTTGAGGAGCCAGGCATGCTGGTCAACCTCGCCGACGGGATCAAGCTGGGTGAGCAGGCGCGCGCCCTGCCCACCCTGCCGGTGCGGATGATCGTCGCGGACGGCGAGCTGGGCGTGCTCCCGCTGATCCAGCACACCGGCGGGCTGACCCAGCTCACCGCGGCGCTGATCAGGCCGAGCAGCCTGCTGGACGCGCTCAAGGCGCTGTTCGAGAGCCTCTGGGAGCGGGCCACCCCCGTCAGTCTCACCACGCCAGGCAGCCCGCTCGACTCCGATCACCTCTACCTGCTGTCGTTGCTGGTGGCGGGCGTGCCCGACAAGTCGATCGCCACGCAGCTGAAGGTGTCGCAGCGGACCGTCCAGCGCCGGATCACCCACCTGATGGAGCAGGCGGGCGCCCAGACCAGAATGCAGCTGGCCTGGCACGCCGCCCGCGAGAACTGGCTGTGAAGGTCAGTAGGCCCTGATCACCGTCTGCGTGACCTGGTTGCCGCCGGAGTCGGTGGCGGTGACGCGAAGCGACGGATGCGGGCGAAGGACGACCGCGCTGTAGCGACCGTGGCCGAGGGTGAGAACGGGCTGCCTGCGCCAGGTCACGCCGTCGTCGTAGGACAGCTCCAGCCGCAGGTCCTTGGCGGTCAGCCCGCTCACGCCCTTCTGGTGCCGTACGGCGAAGCCGAGCAGGCCGGGCTGTACGTCGTAGTCGACCTGCAGCAGCGGCAGCACCTGCTGGCCCTGCTTCGACCTGAACGTCCAGGCCGTCTCGGTCGCGATCGCCCGCGTCCATTCCTCGGAGGTTCGCTTGGTGGACAGCTCCAGGCGGTACTCGGCCTCCTGCGGCACGGCGGGGAAGGCGCCCCACGCGGCGTCGCGTTCCTCCACGAGCTTGCCGTCTCTCAGGAACCTGGCCGAGGCGCTGTCGTTGTCGACCCCTGCGCGGGAGGCGTGGCCGGAGGCGTCGACGAACTCGGGGACGCGGATCTCCAGGGTGTCGCCCGTGCGGGTGGAGGGGGCCAGCCAGTCCGGGATGGCGGGCCGTACGACGGGCGCGTGCCAGCTCTCGCTGACCTGCTGGCCGGGCTGGTAGGTGCGGGGCGGCTCGGTCAGGCCGTCGCGCAACCGGTTCATGTCGTCCCAGGTGAACTGGTGGTTGACGATGTGCTGCCACAAGGAGCCGTCCGCGCTGACGTACTCGGCCCGCCGCAACGGCGTCCGCACGATCCGCTGCGTCTCCATCTGGTTGCCCAGGGAGTAGGCCTGCCAGGGCCGCCAGCCGAACCGCTGCTCCTTGGCCCACCCGAAACCGCCCGTGTCCTGATATTTCGTATCCACCCGGGCGGTGTTGCGGTTGCTCACCTCGTGCACGATCTCGTCCGGCACGTGCCCGCTGGAGACCTGCATGACGTCATAGAGGTACGGCGACGCCATCGTCCCGCTGATGTCCAGCAGGGCGTGACCCTTCCTGACCCGTTCGAGCAGCCGTTGGCCGTGATCGTTGGCGATCAGCATGACCGGGATGGGCAGTGAGACCTGGACCGGGTTCCAGCCACGCCCGAGCGCGTCATCGGGAGTCATCACGATGATCGCCGCGACCGCCCCGGCCTTCACCGCCGCCTGAGCGGCGTCTTCCCACGCCACTGACGGGTCGCCCATCACGGCGACCTTGCCCCGAGCGGCGCCCGCCCCCTCCGCGAGCCGCCACAGGTGACGGCCCTCCACGCCGGGCGAGCCGCCGAGAAAGCCCATCGGGTACGCGGAGCCCGCCACCCGCGCGGAGATCTTCGGCGCGACCAGCTGCCAGCGGGAGGCGAACTCGAACGTGCCCTCGCTGACCGGCTGGGTGGGCGAGACGTTGAGCCCCTCGACGACGTCGAAGTTCATGACGCCCTGGGAGATCTTGCGCGAGCCGAAGGCACGGTGGGTGAAGTAGGTGAAGATGCCCACCTGTTCCACCGGCTCGCTCACCTTGACGGTGACGGGGCTGGTCCTGCGGTAGTCGAGGACCACCTCCAGGTCACGGTCGACCTTGAGCTCCGGAATGACGACGAGCCCGTCGCGCGGGTGCATGCGGCCCCAGCCGTTCGCCAGGTTGATCGCCTGCGTCATGTACGTGCCCTCGGAGACCTCCACGGTCAGACCCTGCTCGGGCACCCAGGTGAAGACGTCGTCCTGCTGCGACGCTCCGAACATCGACAGCGTGTCGGTGCCGGTGGGCTTGCCGGCCGCGTCCAGGGCGGTGAAGCGGACCGTGTGCTGTGGTCCCTTCCAGGTGAGCGCCAGCGTCGTGTGCACGCTCTCGGTTCCCGCGGTCGCGGTGACGTGCCCGCCGTACCTGCCGAAGGGCAGCTTGGCCAGATCCACCCGGACCTGGACCTCGGCGGTGCCGCCGGCGGCGACGGTGACGTTCCGCGCGCCGAGCACGGCGCCCGTGAGGGTGCTGGAGAGCTCCAGCGTCACCGGCGCCGCCGTGCCGTTGGTGTAGGTGATCGTGCCTTCGGCCGTGCCTGTACCCTCACCCTTCTGGTGCCTGCCGAGGTTGACCACGCCCGTGGCCGTCACGCCCTGCCGCAGGGCGCGCGCCACGTCGAGCCTGCCGCCGCCAGCGTCGTCGACCTGCTGGCCGTCCACCGTCCTGGCCGAGCCCACCAGGGCGTCCTTGATCTGCGCCGCCTTCCACTCGGGATGGCGCTGCTTGAGGATGGCGGCGGCCCCCGCCACGTGCGGGGTCGCCATGGAGGTGCCGGACGCGGCCGTGTACTGCTCGTCGACGGGCTGGCCCATCCCCGTGCCCGTCGCCCTGGCAGCGACGATGCCCACGCCAGGCGCCGTGAGGTCCGGCTTGGGCGCGTCGTCCAGTCGCGGACCTCTGCTGGAGAAGTCCGCGATGGCGTCCTTGCCGTCCACGGCTCCGACGGTCAGCGCGGAGGTGGCCGCTCCGGGGCTGCCCACGGAGTAGGCCGTACCGTCGTTGCCGGCCGCGACCACGAAGAGCGCGCCGGTCCGCTCGGTGAGATTGTCGACGGCGACGCTGAGCGGATCGGTGCCGTCGGTGACGTCACCGCCGAGGCTCATGTTGATCACCGACGCTCCCTCGGCGGCGGCCCATTCCATGCCCTCGATGACGCCGGAAAGAGTGCCGGACCCGTCGTCTCCGAGCACCTTTCCGATGATCAGCTCCGCGCCCGGGGCGACGCCCTTCTTACCGACCCCGCCCGCGATGGTGGCGGCCACATGGGTGCCGTGCCCGTGGGCGTCGTTCACGTCCGGGTCGCCGGTGAACACCTTGGTCCGCGTCACCCGGCCCGCGAGATCCTGGTGGGCCGCGTCGACTCCGGTGTCGAGGACGGCGACCTTGACGCCCTTGCCGTCGAACCCGGCCTGCCACGCTTCGGGCGCGCCCACCTGCGGCACGCTGTGATCGAGCGAGACCTTGACCTTGGCGTCGAGCCAGATCTTCGCCACGCCCTGGGCCAGGCTCGCCCGCTCACCGTCCAGAGACTTCCACAGCCGGCCGATCGTGCGCTTGTCCGCCGACACGGCCCGCCCGTTGACGCTCTCCAGCGGAGCCGCGGTCCTGGTGGCCATGGCGTCGTAGACGAAGAGCAGCGGCAGCTTGTCCGTCGTCGCGTCGTCGTAGCCCTGCTCGATCAGGTCGGTCACGGAGAACAGGCTCGGGTCCAGCCGCTTGGCCGCCAGGTAGGGCACCATGTCGACCGGGAGAACCCGCAGCTCGCCGTCCTCCTCGGTGGTGTGGAAACCCATCCGCTCACGGCCGGGCCCCGGCTTCACCTCTACCGCGGTCCTGCCCTGTTCCGCCTGCCTGACGGTCACCACGTCACCGGTGATCAACGTGACGCGGTGGACGCCGGAGGCGGCAGGCTGTGCCGTCGCCGGCGATGGAGAGCTCAGCAGGGCGGCGGCGGATATTCCCACCGCCGCCACATGTGCGGACCAGTGCATGGGGGGTGAACCTCTCGTATCAACAACCAGTGATCACGAGAGTGGCGATGGCGGGTCCTGCCCGCCAGTGCGCAGACCTGCCGTTTGTCTGCCATGTCGTTAATGCGACAGGGGTGCCGCGCTACCTGGACACATGACCGGCATCGCCCAGGCGCGTCAAAGGAGCACACCGACCACGGCCTGCTCACGCTGCCGCTCCTGGACGGCAACGGCGGTCTCCAGGTGCACACCGCGCAGCCGGATCGACGCGCCACCGCTGCCCGGCATGTTCGGCTGCAACATCGGCGACCTGCTCGACACCGGATCGGCACCCATCACCCGCGACTCCGGGAAGAGCCTGGTGATTCACCACCGCTGGGAGAAGAACCAGCGCTCGGCCGCAGGCCGTACCAGCTCGACCGCCGGCTGATGGCGCTCTCGCACCTCACCGTCGCGAAGGCGCCGAGCGGGGCCGGTCGATATGTGACGTTCGCTGCCCGACTAACCCCCCGTCCGGCCGGGCATGACCCCCTTGCGTGAGAACGGCGCACGACCGATCCGGCCGAGGGGGACGGCGATGGGACGGCAGGTCCGGCCGCGGCTGCGCGTGGCCAACCGGCACAAGACGCGCGCCACCTTGCGGCGAGGCCACCGCCGAACTCGCCCGCTGGGACCGGGACGCCCTGGAGAGCGACCCCGCCCGCCGGGCGCACGAAGCGCACCGCAGCCTGTGAGGGGTGAGCATGGTCGACCGCGAACAGCTGCCCGCGCCCGTCGAAGGGCTCGTGGTCACGCACTTCCTGACCGTCCGGGACGTGGCCCGCTCGCGCGCGTTCTACGCGGACGTCCTGGGCGGCGAGGTCGTCCTTGACGAGAACCCGGCGATCGTGAAGGTCGCCAACACCTGGATCATCATGAACCCCGGCGGCGGGCCCACCCCGGACAAACCGGACGTCACGCTGCGGGCGCCCGAGCCTGGCGACCCGGTGACCGCGTTCATGAACGTCCGCGTCGCCGACATCGCCGCCTTCCACACGCACGCGACGTCGCTCGGCGCCCGGTTCCTCACCGAGCCGATCGACCGCAAGGCCGAGATCCGCTGCTACATGCGCGACCCGGACGGGCACCTCATCGAGGTCGGCCAGGCCACCGGCATGCTGCACGGCGTCTACGCCGACCCGCCCGCCTGACCCCGTCCGGCCGGGGGCGGGCGCGAGCGGAACCTCGACGTGCGCCCCCGGAGGGCGAACCTGATCACAGGCTGCGGCCGAACCGGTCGAGGAGCCCTGGGCTCAGCTGGCCGGAAGCACGGCGTACAGGCCGACGCTGCCGCTGTCCGGGTCGGCCACCGTGGTGTGGTGCATTCCCCAGAACGCATCGAACGGCTCGGCGATCCCGCGATGGCCGGCCTCGACCAGCTCGGCGTACTTGGCGTCCACCCCGGCCGGGGTGTCGAACTCGCGGCACGGCACGGTGCGTGGTCCGCCGGACGGCGTCGTCCCAGCTGGGCAGGAACGGCGCGCGGGAGCCTTCTGCGTCCAGGATCACGTGCGGCCTGCGCCGGCGATCTACGGACCGACTCATCCCGCCGTGCCCGGACCGAAACCCCGCTCGCCCACGGAGCTGTGTGACCGCGCGTGACGTGCATCAACGCCCCGGCGTCGGGACGAGAAGGCCCGCATGAAAGGGCGCGGTCAGGCAGCGTGAAGCAGCAGGACGCCCTCACGTGTCCTCCGTTGAGAGCCCTTCGACGAACGCCTCCGGCCGGAGGCGACGAGGGAATGTCCGTATGGTCGATCTCGGTCGGCCATACGGCCGATCAAGATCAACCGCGCGGAACCCTAGCGTCGGGTGACGAGATCATCCGGACAAAGGAGCTTCCTGTGCGTGCACGAAAGATCGCCACGGCCGTCGCCACGAGCGCGACTCTGCTGGCGGGGATGGCGGTCACCGGCCAGGCGTCGGCAAGCGTCGCGGGTGACGCCGGGACCGGCGTACTGGCCCGGTTTCAGCACCAGATGATCAACTGGCACGGCTGTAAGACGGGACCGAACGACGAGACCGGCGAGGAGCTGGACGCGGCGGGCGCCCAGTGCGCCGAGATCACCGTCCCGCTGGACTACCGCAGACGCCAGGGACGGACCATCTCGGTGGCGATCTCGCGAATCAAGGCAACCGACCCCGCCAAGCGTCGGGGCGTCATGCTGATCAATCCCGGTGGTCCGGGCGGGCGCGGGCTGCAACGCGCGCTCCTCGGCACGTTCATGCCCGCCGTCGCGGCCCGCTACGACCTGATCGGGATGGATCCTCGCTTCGTCGGCCGTAGCACGCCGATCCACTGCCGGTGGACGACCGACACCCCCACCCGGTCGGCCGGCCCGACCCGCCGCACCTTCAACGAGAGCGTGGTCCTCATGAAGAAGCTGGCGGTCGGGTGCGTCCAGGGCAACCGTGGCCTGCTGCCGTACGCCAGCACCCGCAACACCGCCCGCGACATGGACGTCATCCGCGCCGCCCTCGGTGAGCCCAAGCTGTCCTACCTCGGCTATTCCTACGGCACCTACCTGGGCGCCGTCTACACGCAGATGTTCGGCGGCCGGGCCGACCGGGTCGTGCTCGACAGCGCGGTCGATCCGGACGTCTACGGTCCCGATCTGCTGTCCGAGAACGGCCCGGCGATCACCGCCGCACTGAAGCACTGGGCCTCATGGGCCGCCGCTCACGACGCCGAGTACGGCCTGGGCGCCACCGAGGCCGAGGTCCTGGCCACTGTGGAGCGCGTCAACCAGGCCGCCACCCGGCGCCCGCTGCGGGTCGGCGGGTACCGGATCGACGCCCACCACGTCCCCTATCTGCTGTTCATCCGCCTCTACGACGACAGCGCAAGGGCGTACGCCGGCTTCGCCGCGGAGGTGCGGGTGCTGGCCGACGCCGCCCGTGGCGAGGCGGTCACTACCGTCCCGGCCTCGCTGAAGGAGACCCTCGACGGCCTGTTCACCGGCTCGGGGACGGCCGAGGACCGGGCGGGAACCTCGATCCTCTGCGCCGACCGGGCCGCCTCTCGCGACCTGGAGACCTATTTCCGCGCGATCCAGGCCCACCGTGCCGGCGAGCCGCTGTTCGGGCCGATGACCCGCAACATCAGCCCCTGCGCCTTCTGGCCGACCACACCGGTGGAGGCGCCTACCGTGATCGGCAACGACACCCCGATGCTGATCGTCGGCGCCGACGGCGACCCCGTCACGCCCCACCCCGGCCAGCGAGCCATGCACCGAGCGCTGACCGGCTCCCGCATGGTCACCCTGCGCGGCGCCTTCCGCCACGGCGCCTACCTCGCGGCGGGCAACGCCTGCGTGGACGCCACCGTCAACCGGTATCTGGTGGACGGCATCCTGCCCGACGGCGCCACCACCTGCGACAAGGACAGCGCTCCGGCCGGACGACGGTGAGCCGTTCATGAGACGTGATCGGGCTCTACGGCCAGGGCGGGTAGTAGGGCCCGTCAGGCAAGGTTGACAGCGGCGGCCAGCACGAGGCGGCATCAAAGAGCGGCGAACAGGTGCTTGTCGTTCTTCGGGGTGCCGGTGACGTAGGCGGTGGCGGCCCGGCCCTTGCGATCTTGGCCGCTGGGCACCCGCACCCCCGGCAGCCCGCCGTCGTGCATCCGGACCAGCCCACAGCTCAACGGATAGGTGTACACGCCGAGCCCGTACCGGCTGCTCTGAGGGTCGGAGGCGGTGACGGCGCCGGCGGGCATGGTGCGCAGCGTGCGCTCGGGGACGTCCTGCCAGAACCGCTTGAGATCTTCCGGCCGGATCGCCCCGAGTGACCGGCTCCACCAGCGCACACCGCGGGCAGCCCGGGGTCGACCTGCTCGGCGCGCTTGCGGACCGCTCCGGAGTGACGCATCCGGCCCTCCCGGCGGACGGCACCCCTCGTTCCGGGCGGTCTTACATCGAGTAGGCGCCGGAGGCGAGGGCGATGACGCCGACCACGGTCATCAGCAGCGCCGAGCCGGGGTGCATGGCGATCGAGATGCGGATGTCCTGCTTCTTCCAGGCGAGCCAGACGCCCGGGAAGAGGAAGACGAGCTTCGACAGGACCGTCCAAGGGGCCCAGAAGTGGTACACCGAGAAGAAGAAGGTGTTGAAGAACGGGGCCCACTTGCCGAGCTGCGGGAGGCGGGGCAGCAGGAAGCCGCGGAAGTAGTACTCCTCGAGCAGGGGCAGGGTGAAGCCGGTGAACGGTGCGCAGATGAGCAGCGTGGTGAGCACGAGCTCCTGCGAGTAGCCCTGGAGGTAGGCGGTGCCGTCGGGGCCGGCGCCCTGGTAGTCCACCCAGGTGAAGAACCAGTCGTAGACGATGTTGTCCAGCGGGGTCAGCGAGAGCGCGACCACGGTCATCCACACGAGGCACGCGGCCCCGAGCCAGAAGACCTTGCCGCGCGACACCGGCTTGTCGCGGTAGTGGACGACGCCCTTCATCGTGAAGCGGCCGGTCTGCTTCTTGCCCAGCCACAGCAGGAACAGCTGGAGCGGGAAGAGCACAACCGCGAGGGCGATGGCCCAGGCCAGGAAGATCGGGAAGCCTATCGCCCGGACCAGGGGGGCGGCGATGAACGCGTACACGGCGACGATGACCGCGCCGGGCACCAGGTGCAGTGCGATGGAGAACGGGACGGAGTGACGGTCGGCGAGGAGCTTCGCGACGAAGCCTCTCGGTTGGGCGCCTTGGGTGTCTGCCGGGGGCTGCATTGCTGTATCCATGCCGAGAATGGTGGCCCCGCGACCTAACGCGGACCTGACATCGCGCTGACACGGCTTCGAGTCGCCGTGAAAGGCTCAGGTCACGGCGGGTCTGGCCACAGGTGAGCAGGTCGGTGCGCCCCTGGCCAGCCGCTGCCACGTCAAGCTCGACACCAGCGGATGGCGGCCGCTGCGGCCGGCGCAACTGCGCGAGCTGGGGCTGACGCCCTGACTGGCCCTGTGCCGCCATGTGGAGGAGGCGTGGGCGGGGGTGGCCCGCGCACGGCGCGGACCACCACCAAGCTCACGGATCGGTCTGTGTGAGCAGGAGAACAAACGTGGGACTGCCCACGTACGTGCCCGAGTCAACGCGTGCGACTTCAGGCGTGGGCGGGTTCGACTCCGAACCACCGCTGCAAGGCTGCCCGGAGTGTTTCGATCTCCATGGGATCGGGCCGGGGTGATGCAGATGCCCAGGCCACATAGCAGTCCGGTCGAAGGAGCAGGGCGGTGGGCGCGGGGGTCTGGGAGCGCGCCGTGACGATATCGACCTGGTCGTGCCGTAGGGCAAGTGTCTCCGCCAGTGATGCTTCTTCGGTCAGGTCGAGCAGCAGAGGGCGTGCGGTTCTGGTCAGCTCGGCCAGCCGGACCGGCCCGGTCGGGGTGTGCAGCTCCATGTTCGGGGCGAACCGGCCGGTCAAAGGGTGCGGCTCGCGTTCGCCCATGTCGTAGCGGACGTCGGCGCCCGCGGTGAGTGCGGCCAGGCGCTGCACGGTGTCCGGGTCGCGGAGCAGTTCGGTGAACACCTCGCGCAGTCCGGTGACATCGCCGCCTGGGGCGATCAGGGCCGCCTGTGCCTGCGCGTTCAGCACCATGCGCTGGGCGGCCGATCGCCGCTCTGTCTCGTAACTGTTCAGCAGTCCGGACGGGGCGCTTCCCCGGATCTCGGCGGCGAGTTTCCAGCCGAGATTGACCGCGTCCTGCAGGCCGAGGTTGAGCCCTGGACCGCCTCCCGTGGCGGCGTACACGTGCGCGGCGTCACCGATCAGGAACACTCGGCCGTCGGCGAACCGTTCGGCGATTCGGGTGTTGCCGCCGGTCAGCCGGCGCAGCACGTGCGGCCCTGCGCCGTCGGGCGGACCGAGCGGCACGTCGACGCCGAGCACGCGGCGGATGCTCGCCCGCAACTCGTCGAGGCTCATTGGAGCGTCGGTCTCAGGCCGGTCCCACTCTGTGGTGCTGACCAGCGGTGGGTGGCCGGGCATCGGCGCGTAGGAGAACCCTCCGTGTTCGGTGCGGTGGGGCAGGAACGGCAGAACAGCGCCGTGGCCGGGCACGTTCAGCGCACCGGTCGCGGGATCGACCCAGTCCGCCGGGACCGTCGCGTGCGCTGAGCAGACGGTCATCCGGTCGTAGGTGATGCCGGGGAATGTGATGCCGGAGAGCTTGCGCGTGGTGCTGTGTGCGCCATCCGCGCCGACGAGGTACCGCGCCCGCAATTGGTAGGTCTCGCCCGGGCTCGCGACGTCGATGGTCACCGCGTCGTCGTCCTGCGACAGGCCGACGACCTCGTGTCCTCGCCGGATTTCCACGCCAAGTTCGATGGCGCGCTCCTGCAGGACCTGCACTATGCGTCGCTGCGGCACCGGCAGGGCATAGACGGGGCTGTCCTGCAGCAGGCTCAGGTCCAGGCCCATCGCGCCGAACATGAAGTATCCGGAGTTCGGCTGCGGAGGTTGTGGGCTGCCACTGAGACGTTCATGCAGCCCCCGGTGGTCGAGCATTTTCACCACCTGGCCGAGCAATCCGTTCGCTTTCGGTTCCTCGCTGGGCTCAACCAGCCGCTCCAGCACGACCGGCCGGGCCCCTGCCAGGCTCAGTTCGCAGGCCAGCATCAGCCCGTTCGGGCCGCCGCCGGCGATGACGACATCTGTGATCACGTGTTCTCCTTGATTCTTACGGAAGGGGGCGGGACGGATGGAGCGCTGAAGCGCAGGGCCGTGGGCGGTACCGGTGCGGCTCGCTCCGGGTTGCGGTCTTTGGGACGTGGTCAGCCGCGGTAGTACTCGGCGAGGGTGGTGAAGGCGGCCTTGGGTTCCCAGGGCATGTCGGGGTAGGCGGCTCCGAGCCGGTCCTCGTAGACCTTGACGATGCCGTAACTGGCCAGGTCCAGGTCGTCGCGGGGTGCGCCGTCGGGGCGGTGCACATGGTCGTACAGCGCGAAGGTGAACACGAACGTGCTGTCGACGCCGCCGGCGTCGAATGCCTCCAGCAGCTCACGCACATGCCTGGCCTGCCCGTCCTCGTCCCGGGCGTACTCACCGTTCAACCGGACAGGGCCGTCTTCGTCGTACTCGACGATCTCCAGACCGAGAGCGCCCCTGTCGCCGGCACCCTGGTAGCAGGCCGCGCCGAACTCGGTGATCGCGACCGGCTTGCCCTGCGCGACCAGGCCACGGACGCCTTCGGCGAAACGGTCGGCGATCTCGGCCGACCGATACAGATCCACGGACATGATGTCGAAGAGTGCCCAGTCGACGCGCTCAAGCGGCACGGAGGCGTAGGTCACCCTGCCGCCGAAGCGCTCGCGGACCAGTGCCACGGCTGTGCCGAGGAATTCGTTGACCCGTGCGCTGACCTCGCCGATCTGCTCCCGCACGCGATCCGGCTGGCGCAGCAACGCGACCCGCTCGTCGGTGCTGTCGCCGGGCAGGAAGCCCGGATTCATCAGGCTCAGCTCGGCACCGGTGACGAACACCACCTCGGCTCCCCGCCGCCTCAGCCGCTCCGCGCGTTCGGCACAGTCGGCGAACAGCGACAACATCTCATCGGCGGTCAGTTCGAGGGGATAGGGGGAGAACCAGACCTCCAGGCCCAGCTCGGCGGCGTGGGCCGCCGCCAGCTCGATCCGATCGGCGTCACCGCCCATGACACGGACCGCGGTGCAGTGCAGGTCGTCGCGGATGATGCGCAACTCGCGCCTGACCGCGTCCGGGTCGAAGTGCTTCCGGGAGATCGCTCCGTTCTTGACGAAGCCGGTGTCGTAGCTGATGCCCTTGGCCCTCATCGTTCTGGTCCTTCCTGACGGAGTGAGGCCGCCAGGCTAGGCCAAAAAAGTGCGTGCACGCAAATTTGCGCGCACGCACTCACGTTATGCTGACACGGTGACGACACGACGAACGGGGTTGCGCGAGCAGAAGAAGCAGGCCACCCGAGAGGCATTGAGCGCGGCGGCACTGCGGCTGGCTCTTGAGCGTGGACCGGACAACGTGCGCGTCGATGACATCGCCGAGGCCGCCGGCGTCTCGCCGAGGACGTACAACAACTACTTCTCCAGCCGGGAGCAGGCGATCGTCGCCGCCGTCACCAGCGAACGGGAAGCGCGGGTCGCGGCGGCAGTGGCCGACCGGCCCGATGGCGTCGGCCTCGCGGACGCCGTCGTCGAGGCGATCGTGGATCAGTACACCGCCCCAGGCGAGCCCGGCCGGGACGCGCTGCTGCTGATCACCACCCGCCCCGCGCTGCGCGACGCGTTCATCGAAACCACCACCGCGATCGAACATCCCCTCACCGACGCGATCGCCGAACGCCTCGGCGACACCGACCCGCACACCGCCCGTGTGCTCGCCGCGAGCGTGGCCGCCGCCGTTCGCGTGGCGCTCCAGCAGTGGCTGCAGACGACTGCCGCGTCCTCCACAACCAGCGGGCTCGTCGTGCCGTCCAGCTCGCTCCCGGATCTCCTTCGCACCACGCTCGCACCCCTCACACCCGCACTCGACGCCGCCGAGCAACGAGCACTCCGCCACCGGCATCCGTGAACTCCCCGCCGCAAGAGCCCTCCGCTCCCGAACCCCAGCTGTCGGGTAGCCGGGTGAGAGATCGCGATCGCGGCTCGTGGCCGTTGCGGACGGGTGGATGTGGTGTTCATCAACACTCTGCTCGTCCAGTCCGTCCTCACCGACCCTGCCTGGCAGCAGAAGCTGGCCGACGCCGACAAGCGGGGCCTGTCGCCGCTGTTCTGTCCAACGCCAACCTCTACGGCAACATGGGCCGCCGCCTCGACCTCGGACTCGCCTACGCGCAGTTCGCGTAGTGGCCACGAGCGAACCTCAGCAGGGCAGCGACTACGGAGATCCGGTCCGCCTCAGGGGCAGCCAGGATCAGACCGTCTACCGTGACCGGGACCAGCCGGGCCGCCACGCCGGATTCGCCCTGCAGCCGCACGAGCCCGTTTGGAGTCGTGATCACGTGGCTGGGAAAGGATTGGACGGGATGATCCTCGGGCTTGTAGCTTGCAGTTGATCGTGACGCCGCCCGAGGAGGTGAGACCCATGAACGCTGTATCGATGTGGGTGCTCCCCCTTCCCGTCACGGTCGGGCGATTGAGGTAGGTGTCGCCGGGAGCGCCTCGCCAACAAGGCACTCCCGAAAGGCAACACCTATGCACTCTTCGCAATTCACCGCCGAGCTGTCGTCGAACGACAGGGTCGAGCGTGACTCCACGGTGGGCGAGGTACCCGGAGTCCTCTGGTCGCCGGCCTCCGGCGCCGATCGCGCGCCCCTCATGTTCGATGTGATCATTGCCGGGTGCGGGCCGACCGGTGCGATGCTGGCCGCCGAGCTGCGGCTGCACGATGTGCGGGTACTCGTTCTGGAGAAGGAAACCGAGCCCGCGTCGTTCGTCCGCATCGTCGGTCTGCATATTCGCAGTCTCGAGCTGATGGCGATGCGCGGACTGCTGGAGCGCATTCTCCAGCATGGAAGACAGCGTCCGGCCGGTGGCTTCTTCGCCGCCATCAACAAACCCGCGCCCGAGGGCCTGGATTCCGCGTACGCCTATCTGCTGGGTATCCCGCAGCCGGTCATCGAACGTCTGCTTGAAGAACACGCGATCGAACTGGGTGCGCAGGTCCGGCGCGGTTGTGCGGTGGCCGGTTTCGAGCAGGACGACGAGGGGGTGACCGTCGAGCTGGCCGACGGGGAACAGCTGCGTTCGCGCTTTCTCGTCGGCTGTGACGGCGGGCGCAGTACGGTGCGCAAACTGCTCGGTGTCGGCTTCCCCGGCGAGCCCTCGCGGACCGACACGCTGATGGGCGAGATGGGAGTGGGTGTGCCGCAGGAGGAGATCGCCGCCAAGGTGACCGAAATCCGCGAGACCCATCAGCGATTGTGGCTCCGGCCCTTCGGCGAAGGGGTCTACAGCGTCGTAGTCCCCGCCGCGGGAGTCGGCGATCGCGCGGAACCGCCCACCCTCGAGGATTTCAAACAACAGTTGCGCACCATCGCCGGAACCGATTTCGGCGTGCACTCCCCGCGCTGGATGTCCCGCTTCGGGGATGCCACCCGGCTGGCCGAACGGTATCGGGTCGGGCGGGTGCTACTGGCCGGCGATGCGGCACACATCCATCCACCCATCGGCGGACAGGGCCTCAATCTGGGCGTTCAGGACGCATTCAACCTCGGCTGGAAACTGGCCGCACAGATCCGCGGCTGGGCCCCGGAAACACTGCTGGACACCTACCAGGCCGAACGTCATCCGGTCGCCGAGGACGTGCTGGACAACACCCGCGCCCAGATGGAACTGCTGTCCACCGAACCGGGCCCGCAGGCCGTACGCAGGCTGCTCACCGAACTGATGGACTTCGACGAGGTGAACCGCCATCTGATCGAGAAGATCACCGCGATCGGCATCCGCTACGACTTCGGCGAAGGCCCCGACCTGCTCGGCCGCCGCCTGCCCGACATCGACGTGAAACAGGGCCACCTCTACGGTCTGCTGCACCGCGGCCGCGGCCTGCTGCTGGACCGCACCGAACGCCTGACCGTCGGCGGCTGGTCAGACCGGGTCGATTACCTTGCGGATCGCACTGCGGAACTGGATGTCCCGTGCGTCCTGCTACGCCCCGACGGCCACGTCGCCTGGATCGGCGACGATCAGCAGGACCTGGACGACCACCTCTCCCGCTGGTTCGGCAAGCCCGCCAACTGATGTCGCCTGAGCAACCGAAAAGGTCCGTGAGAAGGATCGGAACGGCCAGCAGCGACTGACCATCGGAAGGCTGAAGGCAGCATCTACCGCGGTGCTCTGGCGCCAGGGTCGGCCTGCGAGGAGGGTAAGCCTCCGAGTGACGACCGGAAGACGGCGGCAGAGCACCGCGGGGTGCATCAAGCGGCGGCCGGCCCCACTGTGGTCACGCCTGAACTGCTGCGGGCGGCCCGGGACCTGCTGCCCAACCCCGAACACTCCATCACCTCGATCGCGCGCCTGCTCGGCGTGAGCCCCGGCACGCTCTCCAACCACATCCCGGACCTGCGCGAGCTGCGAGCCAGCCGACCGCAGACCAAGTACGCCGGAAAGGGCTAATAGGGCTCGTGACTGTTGCTTATTCGGCATGGCCCGTCAGGCGAGCCCGGCGGAGGGGCGCGTGATCCAATGTCCGATAAGTCACTGGATCTCCGGCATATGATCATGCGCATATGAGCGACATCACCGAACCCCCGATCGCCCGGGTGGACGTCGTGCGCGAGACCCTCCACGGCATCACACTCGAGGACCCCTACCGGTGGATGGAAACCGAAGGTGAGGAGTTCCAGCACTGGCTGGACGGCCAGGCCAGGCACGCCCGCGAGCACCTGGACGCCCTGCCGCACCGCGCCGGCCTGCTGACCCGGATGCGCGAACTGGGCAGCGCGCTCACGCAGTACTTCGGCCTCGCGATGGCAGCCGACAAGGCCTTCGCCCTGGTGCGCGAGCCGGACGCCCGCGTGCCGGTGCTGACGGTGACCGAGGCCGACGGAGCGAGCAGGGTCCTGTTCGACCCCGGCACGGTGCCCGGCGACGGGCACCACGCCATCGACTGGTACGTGCCCTCCCCCGACGGCCGCCACGTCGCCTGCGCCGTCTCCGACTCCGGGTCGGAAGACAGCTCCATCCACGTGATCGACGCCGACTCCGGAGTCCTCCGGGAGACGATCCCACCCACGACGCGTTTCGCCTTCCTGAGCTGGCTGGAGGACAGCCGGTCGTTCGTCTATCACCGCTACGCAGAGCAGAACCGCTTGGACAGCCGCTCCTTCCTGCATCACCTGGGCGCCGACCCGGCGCAGGACACGGTGGTGCTGGCCCGCGGCCTCAACCCCCACATCGAGTTGACCCCGCAGGACCGGCCTTTCCTGGTGGTGCCGCCGCACGGCGAGTGGATGCTGGCGATCGTCTCCCACGGCGCGCTCAGCCCCTGGCCCTGGACCAGCGAGCAGCTGAGCGACTGCACGATATACGTGGCGCCGCGCGCCGGGCTGGCCGACCCGGCCACCTGCCCGTGGCGGAAGGTCGCGGGCGCAGCCGACGGCGTGACCACCTTCACCACCAGCCACGACACCCTCTACCTGGTCTCCCACCGGGACGCGCCGCGCTCCCGCGTGCTGGCCGTTCCGCTTGCCGCACCCGATCTGTCCCGAGCCCGGGTGGTCGTGCCCGCGGGTGAGCGGGCGGTGGAGTCGGTGCGGGTGGTGGGCGACCGGCTGCTGGTGCGCGATCTCGACGGTGGCGTCAGCCGGATACGGCACGTACCCCTGTCCGGCGGCGAGCCCGCCGACCTCCCGATGCCGGTGGACGGCACCATCCTGGAGTGGACCACCCACCCGACGCGGACCGAAGTCCTGCTGCTGGTGGCCGGCTGGACCGACGCGCCGCGGCTCTACCGCTACGACGGCCAGTCCCTCCAGGACACCGGGCTGGCGCCCCGCTCACCGGTGGACTTCGGCGACGTGCACGTCCGTACTCTGCACGTGCCCGCGAGGGACGGGACGCCGATCCCGCTCACGGTCATCCATCACAAGGACCTGGAGCTGGACGGCGACAACCCGGCCGTGCTCACCGGCTACGGCTCCCACGGGTTCATCGACTGGCCGGAGTTCCGTCCCGAGATGCTCGCCTGGTACGAGCGTGGCGGCGTCTACGCCGTCGCGCACCTGCGCGGCGGCGGCGCCTACGGCCGGGAGTGGCACGAGGCCGGGCGCGGCGAGCGCAAGGAGGCCACCATCACGGACTTCATCGACTGCGCCGAGCATCTCATCGCCCTCGGCTACACCCGCCCGGGGCGGCTGGCTGCCGAGGGCGCCAGCAGCGGCGGCATCCCCACCGGCGGCGCGCTGGTGCGCCGCCCCGATCTGTGGGCGGCCATGGCGATGCACGTGCCGACGGTGAACGCCACGCGCAACGAGTTCACCGAGAGCGGGCCGATCAACGTGCCCGAGTTCGGCAGCGTCGCCACAGAGGAGGGCCTGCGTGCCCTGCTGATCATCGACACCTACCTGCGGGTCCGGGACGGCGTGCCGTACCCGGCGGTGCTGCTGACCGCCGGCCTGCGCGACGCGCGGGTGCCGCCGTGGCAGCCGGCGAAGCTGGCTGCTCGCCTGCAGGCGGCCACGGCCTCCGGCCGGCCGGTGCTGATGCGCGTCGAGGAGCACGGCTGGCATGGCGCCGGCTCGACCAGAGACCAGGAGCAGGCACTGCTCGCCGATGTGCTGGCCTTCGTCCTGCACGCGTCCGACGGGTCATGATGACGACAGACATGCCGGGTACGGCACACGCACGCGCCCTCAGCCACGTCGCGGCCCGGTTGATCCCGGCCTGCGTGTGACGCTCAACTTCCATCCCGACCGCCCGGTGGGCGAGCTGGCGGTCCTCGACAGGCCGGCAAGGACCGCGTCTACCTGTCCCAGTTCGTCACCGGGACCGGCCACGGGGGCCTGACCGCCCGTCCCGGCGGGGACAGGTGGCGCTGGAAGAGCCGCATCTTCGCGCGGGCGCCTACGACGAGGCGCCCGCGCGACAAGGTGGAGCAAGCCGTCACCGCGTGGGTGGCGGCGCGCCGTCACGACGTCGTCTACCGCGGCAAAGCCGTCAAAGGGTCGTGGTGGCGGGTGCTCGGGCGGCGGCCGGGCGGTGACGAGGGCCAGGAGGACCAGGAGCTGCGTTCAGGCGACGCCGGACAGGTCCAGACGCTTGTCCATGTCGAGGTGGAAGCGGCCGTAGGGGTTGATGTGCGACCAGAACAGCGGCGATAGGCCGCGCCGGTCCTCTGCCGTGAGCCGCTCGGCCCAGGCCGGGTCGGCCGGCACCGCCTGCAGCAGCAGGGTGTTGACGTAGACCAGGCAGGACTGCAGCAGGTGCGGCGCCAGCATGCAGACCTCGGCGTGCTCGCGGTCGGGGCCGGTGAGCACGCCGGCGGCATCGGTGATCGCCTCGGTCCAGGCCTTGGGCACATGCGTCGGCGCTGGTAGAGAGGTAGGTACTCGCGGATCTTGCGGCCGCTGGTCGCCGAGCGAGATGCCCAGCGTCGGGAACTGCTTGGCGATCTCCGGCGCGGTGAGAGGGCCCGGCGCTGTGAGCTGTGTGACCAGGCGTTCGCGAGGGTGAAATCGAGATCCGGTCGGTGGTGCTCGAGCCCGCCGAGTACGCCGGGTGCTGCGTCAGGAACGCGAGGACTACCTGCGGACGCAGATCGCGCACCGATTAGGTTTCCGCGCCGCGCCCGTCTGTACGTGTGAGATCGACTCACAGGAGGCTGGCAGGATGCGGAAACTGATCTTCGGCATGAACGTGACCCTGGACGGCTACATCGCCGCGACCGGCGACGACATCGGCTGGAGTGGGGGAGAGGGGCCGGACTCATCGCCGAGCGCCGAGCTGTTCCAGTGGTGGTATGACCAGATGCGGGTGAGCGATCTGTCGCTGTACGGGCGCAAGCTGTGGGAGGCGATGAGCTCCCACTGGCCGACCGGCGACCAGCGGCCCAACGCCACCCCGGCGGAGATCGCGTTCGCGCGCCTCTGGCGGGACATGCCGAAGGTGGTGTTCTCATCGACGATCGACAAGGTCGACTGGAACACCCGCCTGGTCACCGGCGACGCGGTCGCCGAGATCGCCCGGCTCAGGGCCGAGGACGGCGGCCCGATGGACATCGGCGGCGCGACGCTCGCCGGGGCGGCCATGCGGGCCGGGCTGATCGACGAGTACGCGCTGGTCACCTTGCCGGTCCTGGTGGGCGGCGGCACGCCGTTCTTCACCGCGCTGGACAGCTGGGTGAACCTGAAGCTGGTCGAGACGCGGACATTTCCCGGCGGCGTGGTGCTGACCCGATACGAGACGCGGCGATGAGGGAACCTTCTCCCGGCGCTTCCTTGCGTTCCGAGTGAGTTGTCGACCGACTCGCTGAAGATGAGGACGACGGCGTCGTTGATCGTGACGATGTTCTTCGGGCATGAAGATGCCCCGCCGGCAACGCCGGCGGGGCGGTGGTGTTCGCGTTGCCGCGTTCGTGTTCAGCTGGTCGGGGTGCTCATTCCGCGGTGACTTCGGTGACGCCGGCCCGTGCGCTGGACTCGTCGACGATGGGGACTTGCCTGATCACAGCGTCGCGGGCAGGCTCAGCCATGGTTTGTCGGTGGCGTCGAATCCGGTGAGCTCGGCGATCTTCCCGTCGACGATGTGCAGGACCGCGATGGTGAACAAACGGTATTCCGGGTCGTCGGGGGTGCGGAGGTACAGCGCGGCGGCAGGCATGCGGTTGACCGTCGTGGCGATGCAGCGCCAGTCGTCGTAGCCGCGATGGAAGAGCCCACTGGAGACCCAGCCGTCCACCGCGTCCTTGGCCGTGACGATCAAGGTGCCCGGATCGGGCAGCATCGCGAAGCGCAGGTCGTCGCGCAGCAGGGCCATCAGCCCGTCGAGGTCGTTGCGCTCATGGGCGTCGATGTACGACTTCACCACGCCGCGCTCGTCATCCGACAGCTCGTGCGTGACTGGGCGCCGCCAGTCGAGACGGCGGTCGGGCAGTTGCTCGCGCATCGTCACGCGCGCCCGCTGCAGTGCGCTGGTCACCGATGCGACGGTCAGATCGAGGGCGTCGGCGGCCTTCGACGCCGGCCAGCCGAGGACGTCGCGCACGATGAACACCGCCCGCTGCCGCGGCGGCAGGTGCTGGACAGCGACGATGAACGCCAGCTCGATCGTCTCCCGCGCCACCACCGATTCCTGCGGATCCTCCGGGAGCATCCGGTCCGGGTAGGGCTGCAGGTAGTGCACTTCCGAGCCCGCTCCCGGCAGCTCGGCAGGCACGGGTGTGCGGTCGTTGCGCTTGCCCAGGAAGTCGAGGCAGGCGTTCGTCGCAATCCGGTACAGCCAGGTCCGCAGCGCAGCGTGGCCCTTGAACGACTCCCGCTTGTTCCACACCCGCAGGAACGTCTCCTGCGTCATGTCCTGGGCGTCCTCGTAGTTCGCGAGCATCCGGTAGCAGTGCACCTGCAGCTCACGCCGGTAGCGCTCCGTGATGAGCGCGAACTGTGCTGCGTCATTCGAGCGGGCCGCCGCGATGAACGCGGCCTCGTCGTCGCCTGGCAGTCTGGCGTCGGTCATGGTCGTCAATCCTTCCGCGGGTGGCGAGGGGACACCAGAACAGACGACGTGACGGAGGATTTCTGAGCGGTGAAGCCGCTGACACCGGGCCGTTCGTCAGGCCGGATGGGTCGGGTCGGCACACCCTCGATGTCGAGGTGGGGGTCCCCGCATGTCGACGAGGTCGCGGCCCAACGCGTTGAGCACGCCGCCCCTTCCCTTCGGGAACTGCACTTCTCGCAAGTTTCGTCGCGACCATGGAACACAACAGATCTCATTTTCTGATTTATATTTTCTAGAAAATCAATAATGCTAAGCTGTTTCCGTGACAGCGGAGACAACAGTCGTGACGCCTTGTGTGCACTGTGGGGCGCCGATCGAGCAGCGCAAGGGGAGAGGCCGTCCCCGGGCGTACTGTGCGGGCACCGACTGCCAGGCGGCGGCCAAGCGTGAACGCGAGCTCCGCCGAGCCACCCCCGGTCTTGAGGGCGCGCTGGCCAGGGCCGAACAGTTGTACGAACGCATGGAGACGGGGCTGGCGGCCGCTATCGAACCGCTGGCGCGGGCGCTGGCCGAGGAGCTGAGCCCGGCGGGTGTGGAGGCGAAGCTGAGCGCCGTGCAGGCCGAGGCGCACACCAGGGTGGCCATCGCGCGGACCGAGCGAGAGCAGGCCTTCGAACAGGTACGGCTGGCCAGGGAAGCGGCCGAGCACGCACGCAAGCAGACCGCGGAGATGCGTCAGGTGGCCGAGGAAGCGCAGGCCGAGCGCGACACGGCGCTGGCCGACGCGGAGACCGCGCGCGAGCAGGCACTGGCCGCATTGCGGGAGGCGGCGACGACCGAACGCGTGGCCAGGCAGGCGGCGGCCGCGGCGGAACAGCGGGCGGAGCAGGCCGAGCAGGCGCGCGACCAGGCGGCCAGAGAACTGGCCGAGCGCGTAGAAGCGGCTGAGACGATGGTGCGCGAGGAGCAGACGCGGGCCACGGAGGCCCAGGAGGAAGCGCGGGCACAGGTCGAGACGGCCCGCGCTGAGGCGAAGGCCCAGGTCAAGAAGGTTCGGGAGGAAGCGAAGGCACAGGTCAGCGCGTCTCAGCAGGACGTGGAGCGGGCCGAGCTCGCCGTACGGCACGCGCAAGAAGAGGCGGAACGAGCGGTCACGACCGCACGGGCGGAACGTGACGCCGCCAGAGCAGACGCTGTCCAGGCCGCGAAGGCGCGGGAGCGAGCCGAGCGGGACGTCGCGGCAGCGCAGGCACGGGCCGCGGCGGCGGAGGCCGAACGTGATCGGATCGCCGAGCGTGTGGAGGCCGAGCGGCGGCGGGCGGTCGAGCGTGCCGAGGCCGCCGAGGCGCGCGCGGCTCAGGCGGGGGAGGCGAACGCCAGGCTGGCAGCCGAGGTCGAGGCGCGGATCCAGGCGGTGGAAAGGGAGCGTGGTCTGACGGTCGCAGCAGTCCGGAAAGAGCGGGAGGCGGCGGTCAAGGCGGCCGAGCGCGACCGCGACCTCGCGGTGGCGGCTGCGCAGCAGGGCGGCGCGCTGGCGGAGGAGCGGGATCAGCTACGGCTGGAACTCCGGCTCGAGCAGGCGCGGATCATGGACCTCCGTGCCGAGTTGGAGGCGGTGCGAGCGGAGGCAGCCCAACTGCGTGAACGGGCAGTGGCGGCAGAGCTCAGGCTTCGTTGACGGCCTCGGTGCTGGTGGAGTCGCGTAATCAACTGCCGTACTGGCCTTCGGGGAGGATCGGACCGGATTTTGGCGCTAGAGAGTCGATCTTGACGACGATTCAGTGACGACGGCTGTTTGTCCTGGTCGAGCGCCCTAGCGTGCCTGCTCATGCCTGTGGATTTCCTCTCAGATGAGCAAGTAGCCCGCTATCGCCGATTCCGGCCTGAGGTGTCGGTGGCCGAGCTCGAACAGTTTTTTCGGCTGGACGCCAAGGCGCTGCAGGCGCTGGCCGGTAGGCGCCGCCCGGCGACGAAGCTGGGGTGGGCGGTGCAGTGGGGCACCGTACGGATGCTTGGCACCTTCCTGGCCGAAGACCCACTGGATGTACCGGGACAGGTGCTGGAGTTCATCGCCGAGCAGCTCGGCATCGACTCCGCGTGCGCGCCGGAGTACCTGACCCGGCCGAAGACCGCCTACGAGCACGCCTGGGAGATCCGGGATCTGCTGGAGCTGTCGGAATTCTCCAAACGCGAGCAGGAGGTCCGCGACTACCTGGCGGCCCGGGTGTGGTCGACGATCGAGGGACCGCGGGCGCTGTTCGACCGCGCCGTGGTGCACATGCTGCGCGAAGGCATTCTGCTGCCCGCGGGGATCACCACGCTGACCCGGCTGATCAGCGAGGTACGCCGGGCCGAACACGCGCGGCTGTATCGCACGCTGGCCGAGCGCGCCGGCCCGCAGCTGCGGGCGCGGCTGGCCGAACTGCTGCAGGTGCCTGCCGATCGGCGGGTCTCGGAGCTGGAGCGGCTGCGCACCGCGCCGACGCGCGCCTCGGGCCGGGTGATGGTGGCGGAGTTGCATCGGGTGGCCGAGATCGGCGGGCTGGGGGCCGGGGCGGTGGTCACCGAGCCGGTGCCGGCGGTGAAGCTGACCGCGCTGGCCCGTTACGGGTGCCACCGGAATACGGCAGAAACGGGCCGCGGCGAGTAACTCTGCAGATCAGCGTAAGCACGTGAGGCGTGTTGGCAGCCGCCTCTTCATACGCACCTTGCAGGCGATGCCCGGCAGAAGCGATGCCCGCTTTCCCGCCGGCCCTTAGAAGGGCGCTGCGTAGGGGCGGTCCCTCACGTGATCGTAGATGGCGCGGAGCCAGGGCTGACGGACCTGAGGCAGTCGCGCCAGGGTGTGGAGGAAGATCCCCCAGTCTGGCCGGAACGGACCGATCGGCAGCAGGGGCGGTGGATCGTCGCGGTAGACAATGTCGGGAATCGCGCGCCCTCCGGCAGCAGGAGCGCGGTCGCGAGGGGCTGCCAAGTATGTCCACACCTCGGCATCGAGTGAGACCACGTCCCCAGCGCCGGATTGCTGCCAGGTCTCGCCGGTGTGGGGATGCCGAAGAGCCAGAGCGATGGCGTCGGCAGCGACCGGCAGACCCGGTTCGGCCAAGGTCAGATGCTTGGAGGGTGTTCGCTGAGGAAGTAGGGCATCGAGCGGTCGACGGAAGATCTCGGCGAGGAGGCCGTCGGCAACAGTGACCCGGGTACCGGCCGAAACCGCCAGCACATGGGACAGGGCCGCGCCGACCGCGGCCGCCCACCGCGGGCTCCAAAAGCCTGCCGGCTCCACCGGCGGAGTGCCCGGCCAGCGTTCCCGCACATGCTCCCAGCCGACACTGTCAGGAACGAGATCTTGTCCAGGGAGTTCGCGCACGCCTCGTGGGTCCAGCCACACGGCCTGCCAGCACCCGCAATCATCGATGCGGGTGGCCACCTCGGCTCCGCACCGCGCGCAAGCCAGGTTCGGGCCGCTGCGCCCGTCTGGCCCGCAGCAGCCGCCGTCACAGCGCTCGGGGATCAGAACGGTTCCACGGATGTCGCCCGGCGCGATGACGATCGCGTCCCGTGGACCGTGGGACAGCGCGTAGACCGGCGCGTACACGCCGCGGGCCTGTACTTCTTCTGAACTGTGCTCGGCCCACGGTCGCCACGGCGGCCCGAAGGGCTCGGGGTTAACGGCGTAGGTGCCGGGTTCCATGAGGACGCCGATGAGGTCATGGCCGTACTTCTGGCCGGAGTGGACGGGGAGCGCTACCGGTGACAACGGCGCGGTCAGTACGGCGTCGCACCCTGCGCACGCGAAGATCGTCATGCGTTCTCCGTGCCTTCCGGACGCGATCTGTCGTGATGCGGTGTCGCGGTCAGCGCCTGGTAGGCGGTGGAGCGGCCGATCTTGAGGGTGCGGGCGGCTTCGGTCACCGAGACGCCGTCGCCGACCAGGCGGCGCAGGGTAGCGAGTTCGGCGGGGCCCAGAACTCGGGGACGACCCATCCTCTGCTTGCCGGGGAGCATCGCGCCCTCGCTCTGGCGTCGCTTGGCGGCCGCGATCCCCTCGGCCTGTCGCTCGGCGCGTAGCTCCAGCTCGTATTCGGCGGCTGCGGCCAGGACCGCGAACATGAAGCGCCCCTCCTTGGTGCCCAGGTCGAAGTTCTCGGTCAGGGACACGACCTTGACGCCGCGTTCGCGCAGGTCGTTGACGGTGGTCAGCACGTGCCCGGCCGAGCGGCCCCACCGGTCGGACTTCCAGAACTTGAGGGTGTCGCCGGGCCGCGGCCGCGACACGAGCGTCTGCCATTCGGGCCGGGCGACCCCGCGCTTGCCGGATTCCTTCTCCATCACCAGTTCGTCGTAGCCGCTGGCGTGCAGGGCATCGAGCTGGAGCTGAGGGTTCTGATCGCGGGTGGACACCCGCGCGTAGGCATAGACCCGGGCACTCGCATGAGAGGCTGGCTCGGTGAGCAGCACCTCGGGATACAGCTGCCTGTAGCGCTCGGCGTTGGCGCGCACATGCGCCCGCCCAGCCTCGTTCACCGTCACGCTCACCGGGACGCCGTCCGGGCCCTCTCGCTCCACCGTGATCCGCTCGGGGACGAACGCGGCACGGGCACCGCGCTGAGCCTGCAGGTACTCCACCGCCTCCAGAACACTGCGGTCGGCGTTGGTCGACTCCAGCTCGATCGAGTCCACCAGGGTGAACAAGGCCGAGCGGTGCGAGCGGTAGTGCTGATCCAGCAGCGGAAGGTAGTTGTTGCCGTGATGGGCCGACACCGCCTCGTGCGCCGCCGCCAGTGCGTCCACCCCGCCGCCTTGCTGGAGAGCCTTGAGCACCAGACGACCCGCCCGCTTGGCCACCTCCTCTTGAACGTCCTCCTGGCCGTCGTCGCCAGCAGCTACCCGCACGTTCGCCACGGCGCCCATGTCGTCGGCTCCGGGCTGCTCCGATTCGGAGGTGAAGGCCTCGCGTACACCGTCCAGGACGTCGCCGAACACGCCGAGCAGCCGCTCGGACTCGGCCCGATGCTTCTCCCGCAGGGCCTCCAATTGGTCACGACCCTTCTTGTGGATCGCGGCCATCCGCTTGCAGAACATCGTCACCACATCGTCACGGACTCCGCTGCGGACCGTGTGCAGCAGGCCGACGATCAGCGTCAGCCGCTTGTCCTCATCGATCACCTTGCGCAGGTCGGCGACGTCCGTCACCCGCGCCTCACCCGCAAAATGCGCGATCTTCGCAGGCGGAACGCCCTCCAGCCAAGCCTCGGTTGGGCCGAGCGCGTCCAGGTCCTGCAAGAACGCCAGCCGCCGCTTGAACTTACCCAGCGACGCGGCCTGGGCCACGTCCTTCAACCCATCGAAGTCACTGCGCCGCGTGACCGGATCAACCACCAGCAACCTGGCCAGCCTCGCCCGAGCGGCAGCATCGACCCGGCCCGCCACGAGCGTGAAGAAGCCGCGGTTCACCTCGGTCCGGATCGTCTTGGTCAATTCATCCAACGTCGTGTAACCGGGCAGCTCACACCGTGCCCGGACCAGTTCTTCCAACGCCACGTTGATCAGATCGGCTGGATTGTCCTTGGCCTGGGCCGCCTTGCGGATCGCCTCGGCGGCCACCGCCCTGACACCTTCCGGGTCGTAGTCCACACCCAGACGTGCACGGACGAAGCTACGGTGGCGCTTGGCCGACCGCTCCGCAGCCTCGGCCAGCACCATGTCGTCAGACAGCCCGACGACGGAACGCACGTGCTGGGTCACCACGGCCGGAACATCCGCCAGCTTGGGGAAGTAGCCCAGCCGCTGGTAGGCCTTCAACCACACCAGCAACGCCAGGAAATGCTGATCATCCTGTGTCTTACTGCGGGCCCACTCCATCTCGTCAGTGGACGGGGTGAACACCTCCGCCAGCTCTCGCGCCGCCACGGCACGTGCGAACCTCGGGTATGCCGTCCGGTCGATGGACGCCACCCGAAACCCCCGGAAACCGTCACAACTGGCGCGAACACCTAGACCCTACTGACCGTGATCAAACACGCGGCCCGTTTCTGCCGTATTCCGGTGGCACCCGTAAGGGTGACGTCGTCCCCGTGGCGGCGTGCGGCCGGGAGTTCCAGCGCTGGGGGGCGCTCCAGCGGCGCCTGCTCGCCTCTGCGCTCGACGCCGTCCGGGCAGGCGGTGTCGTCGCCTACGTGACCTGCTCGCCGCACCTGGCCGAGACCGGCGTCGTGGTCGCCGACGTGCTCAAGGGCCGGGACGACATTGAGACCCTCGATGCCCGCGCGTATCTGCCAGAGGTCGGAGGACTGGGCGTCGGCTCTTACGTGCAGCTCTTGCCCCACCGGCACAATACCCACGCCATTTTCCTGGCACTTCTCCAGAAAGGGTTTTGGCGCGGGGCCCTTGCCCTCACAGACGTTTGCCTCTAGCCTCCGTGAGCGTCGGGCGGATTGCGTAATCCTCCTACGTCTATGGAGTGCGTGTGCGACGTTTACTGGCTCTGTGCGTCCTGTCCACCATGCTCGTGGCGGCCCCGGCCCACGCGGAGACGCAGACGCTGTACGAGGCAGAGGACGCGACGCTGGTCAAGGCGGTCGTCTCCAACAGGTCGCCCGGCTACAGCGGCTCGGGCTTCGCCGACTACGACTCCACGACGGGCGCCTACGTCGAGTTCGCCGTCCCCGCCGACGCGCCCGCCGAGGTCGACCTGATCTTCAGGTACTCCAACGGCAGCACCGTCGATCGCCCGCTGGACGTCGCGGTGAACGGCGTCAAGATCGCCACCCGGCCCTTCTCGCCCTCCACCGACTGGGCCACCTGGCGCTCCACGACCGTGCGCGCCACCCTGAAGGCTGGCGCCAACACCGTACGCCTGACCACCACCATCGCGAACGGGCCCAACCTCGACAAGGTGACGGTGCGCCCAGTGGTGGAGGAGCCGGGCGGCACCGTGGTCACCTCGATGGCCGCCCTCACCGAGGCCATCACGACCGCGCAGCCCGGACAGCGCATCGTGCTGGCCAACGGAACCTACGCCGTCGACGCCGCCATCCCGATCGCCGGCAAGAGCGGCGTCACCATCGCCGCCCAGTCCGTCGGCGGCGTCACCCTCACCGGGTCCAGAACCTTCACCTTCAACAGCTCCGCGAATGTGGCCGTCGAGGGCTTCGTCTTCAAGCAGCGGACCGGCATCGTCGTCCCGTCGAACTCCACCGGCATCCGCATCGCCAGGAACACCTTCCAGCTCGCCGAGGTCGACGGCGCCGAGACCCACTTCCTGGACGTCCAGGGAGACGACGCGGAGGTGGCCAACAACCTGTTCGCGGGCAAGACAGAGCACGGCGTCTTCCTGCAGGTCGGCGGCGCGACGATGCCGCTGCGCGTGGCGATCAGGCGCAACCACTTCCGCGACAACACCTCCACCGTCAACGGCAGCGAGGGCATCAGGCTCGGCCTCGGCGCCCTCGGGCAGGTCTCGGCGCGCGCGGTGGTGGAGCACAACCTGTTCGAGAACGTCGTGGGCGACGACGAGGTGATCTCGGTGAAGGCCTCGGACTCCGTCGTACGGCACAACACCATCCGAGGCGGTGCCAAGGGTGTGCTGACGCTGCGCTTCGGCTCGCGCAACACCGTCGAGGGCAACCACATCATCGGCGGAGACAGGGGGATGCGCGTCTACGGCGCCGAGCACACCATCGTCAACAACCACATCCAGGGCGTGCGGCGGGACGGTGTCTACCTCGGAGCCGGTTACGACGCCATCCACGACGCGGCCGTCAGGGTCAAGGTGCTGCTCAACACCGTCGTGAACGCCGGTGGCGCGGCCATCTCCGCGCAGGGCGGCTCCAACCCCGCCACCTCCCCGCTGGTCGCCGACAACCTGTTCGCCCGCGCCTCCCAGGGAACGCTGATCTCGCTCGGCAACGCCGTCACCCCCACCGTGCGCGGCAACCTGTCGTGGGACACCGTCTCGGGCACCAACCCCAAGCTGGTCCAGGACGCCAACGGGATCCTTCGTCTCAGCTCCGGCAGCCCGGCCGTCAACGCGGCCAAGGGCGGCTACCCGGCCGTCTCGCGCGACCTGGACGGCCAGACCCGCCAGGGCGCCGCCGACGTGGGTTCCGACGAGTACGCGCCGGAGATCGGCCCCGGCCCGCTGACCGCCGCCCAGGTCGGCCCCAAGGCGGGCTAGCAAGTCGCCCTCAGCCTGCTCGGCGAGGTGCCCACCGGCAAGATCCGAACCACCACCCCCGACGGACGACTCGTCTTCCACATCTTCGCCGCCCTGGCCGAGTTCATCCGCGAGCTCATCGCCGCCGGCACTCACGAGGGCTTGGCCGCCGCGAAAGCCCGCGGCCGCACTGCGGGTCGAGCCGAGATAACGGGAGTTCCGGCCATGGGTGGATCTTGAGCGCTCTGACCTGCTGTAACGTCGAGAGGGTTCGAGCTCCGCCGTACGACTCGGGGCCTCGAATAACTGCCGGCCTCCGCTCAGCGCTTCCGCTCACCCAGGACGCAGAACTCGTTGCCCTCCGGGTCGAGGAGGGTCACCCAGTGCTGCTCGTCCTGCACGGTGTCGACGCGCCGGGCACCGAGGGAGAGCAGCCGGGCGACCTCGGCCTCCTGGTCCTCGGGGCGGAAGTCGGGGTGGAGCCGGTTCTTCGACGTCTTGCCCTCGGCGACAGGCACGAAGAGCAGCCCCGGCATCCGGTCCGGCTCAGGCCGGATCTCGATGATCTCCTCAGATTCGTCGACCACAACCCAGCCGAGAGCCTCGGCCCACCAGCGCCCGAGAGCGATAGGGTCGGCGGAGTCGACGATGATCTGTTCCCATTCCAGTGACATGGGCTTGAGCATAGACAGGACCGGTGGCCCGGCCCCGGAGGGGTCGAGCCGAGATAGGAGCAGAAGCGGCCAACGGTCGATCATGTTCGTGATCTCGGAAGTGGACTGGGCGAGTTTCGGAGTCCTGGAGTGCGAAATCTCGGAAGTACGGCCTGGAATCCACTTCCGAGATTGGCTCATCCCGGCTGGCCCCGCGTCGTACGGCGGAGCTCGAACCCCCTCGACGTTACAGCAGATCAGAGCGCTCAAGATCCACCCATGGCCGGAACTCCCGTTATCTCGGCTCGACCCGGCCAAGCGGCCTGCACGGGGCAGTGCGGTGCAGGCCTGGACCGCTACGGTGGCGCCCACCGCCGTCCGGGCACCGCCGAGGGAAGGGCCGCCGTGAGCGCCGTCGTGAACACCGTCACCGTGGGCACCGTTCACCAGCTGAAGGTCACCTTGCGCGGGGTCCGCCCGCCGGTCTGGCGGCGCGTCCACGTGCCGTCCACGGCCACCCTCGACCAGCTGCACGAGGTGATCCAGGTCGCGTTCGGCTGGGAGCAGCACCACCTGCACCTGTTGGCCCTGTCCTCCCGAAGCTCCGGCGAAGTGACAAGTAGCTCTCTGTAGCCGAGGTGGGTCGAGCGCCTCGGCGACGCCGATCGGCGCGCTGTCCCCGCTGTTCTGGACCCATGTCAACCCCTACGGCCGGTTCGAGCTCGACATGGGCAACCGGATCGACCTCCACTCGGCTGCGACCATCCCAGGCCAGCGGGCGGACGAACCGCGGCCGACGCCCGCCGGGGAGAGCGCGAAGCGGTGGTAGTACAGGGGTCTGGGTCGAAGCCATCTGCCGTGGCTTCGACCCAGACCCACTGGTCATGGCCGGGCGGTGAGGAGGGCCGGGCCGCCTCCGCCATGGCCATGTTCCCGGCGGGATTCGTGGCTTACTACCTGTCGACGGCGTCGGTCACACGCTGCCAGCTGTCCAGGTCTGCGATCCGTGCCTCCAAAGCGGGGCGCATGCCTGTCGCGCTGGAGGCGCCAAGGGCCAGGCGCAGCGGAGGGTTGGGGCTGTCGACCGCGGTCCGGATGCCTGCGGCGATCCGCGCCGCGGCGGAGAACGCGGACGCCGGCAGCTCTCCGATGCCCTTCTGAACCTCGCGGACGGTCTGGTCGTAGTCGCCCAGGCCGGCTGCGACATCGAGGTTGGCAAGGAAGGGGGTCGCGGTCAGTCCGGGCTGGATGATCGTGACCTTGATGCCGAGCGGTGCGACCTCGGCCGCGAGCGCGTCCGACAGCCCCTCGACCGCGTACTTGGTGGCGGCCAGCAGACCCACGCCGGGATGGGCGGACTGCCCGTAGACCGACGAGCCCTGGAGGATGTGCCCGGACCGCTGGGCGCGGAGCACCGGCAGCGTTGCGCGGAGCACGTTGAGCACTCCGAAGACATTGGTGTCGAACACGGCACGGACCTGCGTGTCGGATGCCTCCTCAACGGCTCCGAACAGTCCGTATCCCGCGTTGTTGGCCACGACGTCGATACGGCCGAACCGTGCGAGCGTGCCTTCCACTGCGTCCCGGACGGCTCGCTCGTCACGTACGTCCGCCTGGATGAGAAGCAGGCGTTCACCGTGCGCTTGCACCAGTTCGTCCAGGGAGGAGGTGTCGCGGGCGAGGGCCGAGACGGTGTCGCCGTTCTCCAGTGCCTGGAGCGTCAGTTCGCGGCCGATGCCGGACGTCGCGCCGGTGATCAGCCATGTGCGGAGGTGGGTCTGGTGGTTGGATGTCCCGTTCACGTTGCGACCGTAAGCCGTTAGGTCGCAACGAGTCAAGTCGGATCGGCTGAGGTGTTGCTCACTAGTTGGATTAGCACCGCTCACGCTGATGTACTGTGGGAGGATGATCACTGCGGCAGCCGGATCCCCCAAACCCAGCCCACGCACCGTCACGCCGACGGTGGAGACCGTTCTCGCGTTCGTGAACACGCGCGCGGACGGATCGGGTCGCCGAGAGTTGTTCGGGGACGGGGATTCGTTCGCGGCGTGGCTGGCGGAGCGCGACGAGTTCGGTGGCGAAACCGTGGTGACCGACGCTGACGCCGCGGTCGCGCGCGAGCTGCGTGATGCCCTGGTGACTGTGCTGCTCGCGCACTCGGGCGATGAGGAAGGTCTGGGTGAGCCGCTGCTGCGTGCCGAGCGGCACCTGCGACGTGTGGGTTCGCTCTACCCGCTGGCGACGGTGGTCACGGCCGGCGGTGTAGAGCTGGCCTCGCCGCAGGCGGGGGTGCCGCGCGTGTTCGGAACCGTACTGGCCGCGGTGACGACCTTCGCTCAGAGCAGCGACTGGGGGCGCATCAAGGCGTGCCGGAACCCCCCATGCCATTTCGGTTTCTTCGACCGCACCCGCAATGGGGGAGGGCTGTACTGCAGTCCCGGCTGCGGCTCCCAGGTGTCCATGCGCAAACACCGCCAGCGGCAGCGCCATGGCAGTGGTGCGCCGTCCGAGGCGTGAGATCACCCTTCCAGCGAGGAGGGTGATCATCCCCACCGGCAGGCGCAAGGGCCAGAACCCTGGCCTGGCCAGCATCTACCGGGCACTCGCCGAGCACGAGAAGCGCCAGGCGTATCCCGAAGCCGTCGAAGCGGCCCACGCCGACTTTGCCACCCTCCAGGCCGAAGGCAACGACCGGTCACTCTGAGCTACTTGTCACTTCGCCGGAGCTTCGGGAGGACAGGGCCCAGACGGCCGGGCTGGATGATCCCACCACCGCGCACGTCCTGCGCTACACGCTCGCCACGACCCTGGTCCGCGGCAAGACCGACCTAGTCCTGGTCGCCGAGATCCTTGGCCACGCCCGCCTGGAGACCACCCGCCGCTACAGCTTGCCGTCCGACAAGGACAAGGAAGACGCCCTCAGACTGATCACGGTTGGCCGCTGACCGCATGCCTGCCTGTCGAAATGGGGCTCCAAGATCGACTCATGGCCGGTTCTACCCGTATCTCGGCTGGACCCGAGGTAGGCGAGGGCGAGCTGGCGTAGCAACTCGTCATCCAGCAGGTATTTGGCCAGTTGGTCACTCCGAGCTCAACGGCCACAGGGTCGCGGAGGTCGATTCCCGCGCCAGGACCATCGGCTTGCCCCTCACGGTGCCCACGGCCAGCGAGTTGGTGGTGTCAGTGCCGATCAGGTCACCCACCTTTTCGCCGGTGCGCAGGTCCCATGCCTGAATCCCCTGTCGCTCCACGTCCGCGCCCTGGACGGTGGAGACGATCACCGGCGTCTGGCCGATCCGGGTGACCGCCACGACATTGGGCCAGGTGTCGCCCGGCGCGTCTATCTGGCGCAGCAGCTTCCGGCTCTTCAGGTCCCAGACCGCCAGATTGCTGGAGACGACGACCGGCCGCCCGTCCAGATCACCGACGGTGATGCCGTTGCCCGCTTCCCGGGCCAGCGGCTTGCCAAGCTGTTGCCCGGTCCGCAGGTCCCACAGCCTCAGAACGTTGTCGGAGCCGTCCAGGGAGACTGCCACGGGAGTGCCGCCGAGTTCGGTGACGGCCAGGGCGCGAACCTCATCGATCTGGCCAGAGATCGTGCGGATGGAGGTCCTCGCCTCCAGGTCCCACACGCGGATAGTGTGGTCGGCGCCACCGCTCAGCCCCACAGGCTTGCCGTCGAGCGTGCCGATCGCTACCGCGTGGACCCGCTTGGTGTGCCCCTCGAGTGCGGTGTCGTAGTGGGACCCGCCGACCCGCCACAGGCCGACCACCCCGTCAGCGTGGCCGGTGAGGGCGAAGTCCCCGGAGGCAGTCATGGAGACGATGTCAGCGACCTGGCTGGGGACGTGGGACAGCGACAGATGCCGGTCTTCGGCCACATCCCAGAAGGTCACCGCATTCTCTTCGGCCACCAGCGCCGTCTCCCCGGATAACGCCACGGCCACGGCGTCAGTGTCCCCGAGGTCGATGACGAGCCCACCCCGTGTCGAGGTCAGCAACACCACGACGGCGAGCATGGCGACGACCACCGCCGCCGTCGCCGAAGCCAGCCGCAGGCCCAGCCGCTTGCGGGGCGCGGGCTCGATCGGCCCTGAACTCGGGATGTCGTCCTCGGGTGGCTCCACGACGGCGATCGAATGTCCGACCTCCCCCAGAGACGCGCCGTCCCACGAAGCGCCCTCCGTCGACTCGCCCCCCAGCGGGGACAGGGCAGCTGCCTGGGGATCGTGACCGACCAAGGTCAGGACGACCTCGTGGGCCTCCGGGCGCCGCCGCGGGTCCTTGGCCAGCGCCCGGGCGACAAGCCCGCCCAGCGGCTCGCTCAACGGCGGCAACTCGGGCTCGTGGTGCAGGACCCGGTGCAGCACCGCAGGCACGTTGTCGGCGCCGAACATGACTCGCCCCGTGGCGGCGAACACCAGAGTGGCCGCCCAGGAGAACATGTCAGAGGCGGGCCCCACCTCCTGCCCGACGATCTGCTCGGGCGACATGTACGCGGGCGTGCCGACGATCATGCCCTGAGTGGACGCCGAAGCGTCGGACATCTTGGCGATGCCGAAGTCGATCACACGGACCCCGTCAGGGCCGAGCATCACATTCTGCGGCTTGAAATCACGGTGGACGACGCCCGCCCGGTGGATGGCGACCAACGCGGTAGCGGTACTCACGGCCAGCCGTTCCACAGCGCCGGCGTCGCGGGGGCCGTCACGTCGCACCAGCCGCTCCAGGGACTCGCCCTCTACGAGCTCACTGACGATGTAGGAGATTCCTTCGTGCACCCCCGCGTCCAGGACTCGCGCGGTGCAGAACTGGGCGACGCGGGCGGCCGCTTTGGCTTCCCGCAGGAAGCGCGCCGATGCGTCAGCATCGCTGCTGAGCCGCGTGTGCAGCAGCTTGACTGCGACATTCCGCCCAGCGGCGTCGGTGCCCTGGTAGACCGCGCCCTGGCCGCCCTCGCCGAGGCAGCCCAGAAGCCGGTAAGGCCCGACGCGCCGGGGCTCGCCTGAACGCAGGGGACGCAGGTGGGGCATGCCAGCTCCAGAAATGCGGCGAGAGGTGAGCGCCATCGTAGATCACCCTGAAACGGGATGTCGGAGGGCTCTGACACTGCAATCTCTGACGGCCCGCGCTGTGTGAGCGAGGCGGGCCAGCGTGATGCGCTGACCGCTGTGCGTTCGGCTCAGTTCCTTAGAAGGCCCTCAGCCCACATACGCCCAGAACCCACATTGAGTGGATCTTGGTTCGTGTTTCACCTGGTCAGGGCGCGGCCGGAATCCGCTGGGAAGGGGCCGCGGTCTCGGGGGGTTCCGGCTCGAACATGGGGGGATAAGTCCGGCGCGATAACGATCGATGCCGTGTTTCCGCAGGTCGGAGTGCCTGGTAAGTAGCTTTATGTCAACCCGCGCCCGGCCTGTCGGCTCCACGTCAAGATCGTGAATGTGGGTTCTGGGCGTATGTGGGCTGAACCCCCTGCAGGAGGTGCGGCGGTTTGAGGAAGCGATCACCGCTCACTAGGACGATCTGCAGATCTGCCGGGAGTTGGGGGACCGGCACGGCGAAGGCCAGGCGCTGAACAACCTGGGGATCGCCCTGCGGGAGGTGCGGCGGTTTGAGGAGGCGATCACCGCCCACCAGGACGCCGCCGTGATCTTCGCCGAGATGGGGGACACCTACAGCTTGGGTGTCGCCCGGGCCAATCTGGAGGACCTCCGGCAGCGTGATGAGGGGTGATCGGGTCGTCTTACCCGACAGTGCACTGATTCTGTCGGCCTTGGATCATCATCACGAAACGACTCCACCTGGTGCTCTGGTGGTGTGGATCCGTCATCGTGGAACGATGACGCCTTCTTCCCCCGATGATGGGGTGCCTCGGCGGCGACGGTGGGTCGGCTGGGTGCTGCTGGTGGCGGTACTGCTGCTGGTCGCTGGGGCGCTGGTGTTCTTTCTGGGCGACCCGGGGAAAATGCGGTGCGGGCGTGAGGCACGTCCCCCGCCTCTCCCCTCCAGTAGGCGAGGTTATGCCGGGCTCCCTGAGCCAGGCGGTGATCGCCACAGCGGAGGCGCTGCGCCGCCGCGGCATGACCGAGCGAATCTCGGACATCATCGGCGGCGCCATGCCTCTCCAGCCGCCAGACGAGGAGAAAGCGGCACGGCGGGAGACGATCAGCCAGGCCCACGACCCGGACGACAGCCTGGATCCCCGCGCAGATTCGGCAACGTCGTGACCCGGGATGAACACCTGACAGGTCGGCAGCACGGCGCCGACCCGTTGCGGTCCAAGCGATTCAGGATCGGCCGGCCGCGATGTGCCTAAGTCGGCATACGCACGGGACACCGGCCGCATTCTCACCTCTGGAGGAGACATGGTGCGAACGGGACTTCTGGACATCAGCCCGCTGCGGACGTCGCCAGCGTTCCGCCGACTTTGGATCGGCACGGCGGCGATCCGGTTCAGCGGACAGATGGCCGTGGTCGCAGTGCTCTATCAGGTGTGGGAGCTGACCCACAATCCACTGTGGACAGGCGCGATCGGGGTGGCGACGGCCGTTCCGACGACCGTGCTCGGCCTCTTCGGCGGAACGATCGCCGACACCTTCGACCGCCGCCCTGTGGTGTTGCTGACGAGCTTGGGCGCGATCGTCGCCGCGGCGTTGCTAGCTGTGCAGGCGATAGCCGGGATCGGGTCGGCGCCCCTGGTCCTGGCCCTGGTCGCCGTGCAAACGTCCTGCACCGCGCTGGGCTGGGCGTCGCGGCGGGCGTTCATCCCCACGCTGCTGCCGAAGTCCCAGGTCTCGGCCGGCGTGGCGCTCGACCTCCTCGCGTTCCAGGTGGCGATGCTGGGCGGCCCGGCACTGGCCGGTGTTCTGCTGGCTACCTGGGGTCCGACCTGGGTCTACGCCGTCGATGCCCTCGCGATTCTGCTATCGCTCTACGGGGTGGCCCGGCTGCCCTCGATGCGCCCCGAGGGCGGCTCGGCACGGGCCGGACTGCGCGCCACTGGCGCCGGAGTCGTTTTCCTCTGGCGACGCCCGGCACTGCGCGGGGTACTGGCGGCCGACCTGGCCGCGACCGTCCTCGCGATCCCGGTCGCGCTGTTCCCGATCATCAACCAGGAGCGGTTCGGCGGTGACCCGCACACCCTCGGCCTGTTCCTCACCGCGGTCGCGGTCGGCGGCACGGCGTCCGCGATGCTATCCGGCGCGGTTACCAACGCCACCCGGCCCGGCGCGGTGATGCTTGGCGCGGTCGGGATCTGGGGGCTGGCCATGGCTGGCTTCGGTCTGTTCGACAGCCTCGCCGGGACCCTGATCTGCCTGGCCATCGCGGGCGCCGCGGACAACGTGTCGGTGACATCGGGCGGAACGCTCGTGCAGCTGGAGACACCAGACGGATTCCGCGGCCGGATCAACTCGGCCCAGTACGCGGTCGGTGCTGGTGGACCAGGAATCGGCGACGCACGCGCCGGGCTCGTCGCCAGCCTGACGTCGGCGTCGGCCGCGGCCATCAGCGGTGGACTGGCGTGCGTGTTGGCGGTCGCCGTGATCGCGGTAACGCATCCCGCAATGCGGCGGTGGCGCCAGGACGCTGCTGTCAACCAGGAGGCTGTCAACCTCGGCTATTCATAGGCCTTGAGGAGATTCGAGACGAAGTGACCCGATAGACAACGAAGAGTGCCCCTGATCTGGAAGATTACGGATTGTCGCGCGCCTTCGGCGTTGGCACCAAACTCGATCACCGTGGTCAGCGTCTTGAGGAACCCCGACACGGTGGCGATCCGCGAGGCCAGCAGCGCCCGCATCTCACCGTCGGCATCGACGTCGGGCGGCGGTACCATCTCCGTCACCGCCGCGACGGCCTCGGACCGGTCGAGGTGGCGCTCATCGCGCACCGCCCGGCGTGGTGGCCGGTGACGTCGACGGGGCGGCTTCGTCGCTCGAGCTCGCGTCCTCGAGCACCCGACGAAACGCGGGGTGAGCGGCCGGGGTTTCGTCGCGGCGGCCGCCGAAGGCCTTCACACGACGGAACGCGGGGGCGGTCATCGGGGTGTGGTCGACGATCGAGGGACCGCGGGCGCTGTTCGACCGCGCCGTGGTGCACATGCTGCGCGAAGGCATTCTGCTGCCCGCGAGGATCACCACGCTGACCCGGCTGATCAGCGAGGTACGCCGGGCCGAACACGCGCGGCTGTATCGCACGCTGGCCGAGCGCGCCGGCCCGCAGCTGCGGGCGCGGCTGGCCGAACTGCTGCAGGTGCCTGCCGATCGGCGGGTCTCGGAGCTGGAGCGGCTGCGCACCGCGCCGACGCGCGCCTCGGGCCGGGTGATGGTGGCGGAGTTGCATCGGGTGGCCGAGATCGGCGGGCTGGGGGCCGGGGCGGTGGTCACCGAGCCGGTGCCGGCGGTGAAGCTGACCGCGCTGGCCCGTTACGGCCTGGCCTCCAAGGCGCCGACGCTGCGGGATCTGGAAGGCGATCGGCAGGCGGCCACGCTGCTGGCCACGGTGCGGCACCTGGAGACTTCCTCAGTTGACGACGCCCTCGATGTGCTGGACTTGTTGATCACCTCCAACCTGCTGGCCCGGGCGGAGCGGGCGGGCAAGGCCGAGCAGCTGCGTACCTTCCCCAGGCTGCGCAAGGCGGCGCGCACGATGGCCTCGGCGGTGGAGGTGCTGATGTCGGCCCCGGAGGCGACCGAGGATCGGCTGGTGTCGCTGGTGGAGGTGTGGAAGGCGATCGAGGAGGTGGTGCCGCGCGAGAAGCTGGCCTCGGCGGTGGAGACGGTCGCGGCCTTCGTGCCCACGACCGACGATGACGCGGCCGCCGAATGGCGGGCCGAACTGGTCAAGCGCTACCGCACTGTGCAGGGCTTCATTGAGCTGCTGCTGGAGGTGATCCGTTTCCGCGCGGTCGAGGCCGGCACCGGTGTGCTGGCCATGGTGCGCGCCGCGGCGGCGATGGCCAAGAGCCGCCGCCGCTACAGCCCCGGCGACATCACCGCGCATGATGCGTTGATCACCGGGTCGTGGCGGCCGCTGGTCTACCGCAACCCCGACGTCCCGGAGGGGCAGATCGACAAGGCCGCGTTCGTCCTGTGCGCGGTCATGCACCTGCATCACGCGCTGCGCCGACGCGATGTGTTCGCCGAAGGATCCGAGCGCTGGAGCGACCCGCGCGCCCGGCTCCTGGACGGGGATGCGTGGCAGCAGGCACGGCCGCGCATCCTCACCTCGCTGGAGCTGGAGGTCGAACCGGCCGGGCACCTGGCCGAGCTCGCCGGCGCGCTGGAGGGCGCCTACACGCGGGTGCTGGACGGGCTCGGCGCCAACACCGCGGTGCAGTTCGTCGGCGGCCGGCTGCAGCTGGAAAAGCTCGGTGCGGCCGAGGAGCCGCCGCTGATGAAGGAGTTGCGGAGCCTGGTCGACGGCATGCTGCCCCGGCTGGACTTCCCCGAGCTGCTGCTGGAGGTCTTCGACCGCACCGGCCTGCCGGACGATTTCACTCACATCTCCGGTGCCGATGCGTCGATGGAGGACTTCGGGGTCAGCCTGGCCGCGCTGATCGTGGCCGAGGCGTGCAACGTCGGCCTGGTGCCGATCGAGAAGCCGAACGTGCCCGCGCTGACCCGGGCCCGGCTGCTGCAGGTCGACCAGGGCTACCTGCGTGGCGAGACGATCGCGGCGGCCAACGCCCGCCTGATTGCCGCCCAGGCCGAACTCGACATCGTCGCCTGCTGGGGCGGCGGGCACATCGCCTCGGCCGATGGGCTGCGCTTCGTGGTGCCGGTGCAGAACTTGCACACCGGCCACAACCCCGTCTACTTCGGCCGTCAGCGCGGCGCGACCTGGCTGAACGTGGTCAACGATCAGGTGATGGGCATCGGCGGGCTGGTGGTGCCGGGCACGCTGCGCGACTCGTTGTTCATCCTGGACGCCATCCACAATCTGGATGGCGGTCCCAAGCCGGAGACGGTGGTCACCGACACCGCCAGCTATTCCGACATCGTCTCGGGCCTGTTCGCGATCTGCGGTTACCAGTTCTCCCCGCGCATCGCCGATCTGGCCGACACCCGGCTGTGGCGTACCAACACCCGCGCCGTCTACGGGCCCCTGGAGCACATGTCCCGCCATACCGTGCGGCTGGACAAGATCCGCGCGCACTGGGGCGACATGCTGCGGGTGGCGGGCTCGCTGACGATGGGCACGGTGCGCGCCTACGACCTGATCCGGATGTTGTCGGCCGATGGCCGGACCACCGGCCTGGGCGAGGCGTTCGCCCACTACGGCCGTATCTTCAAGACGCTGCATCTTCTGCAGTTCATCGCCGACGAAGGCTATCGGCGGATGATCGGCACCCAGTTGAACGTGCAGGAGGCCCGCCACCGGCTGGCGCGGAAGATCGCCTTCGGCAACCGGGGCCAGCTGCGCCAGCGCTACCGCGAGGGCCTGGAGGACCAGCTGGGCAGTCTGGGTCTGGCGTTGAACGCGGTCATCTGGTGGAACAGCCTGTATCTGGACGCTACCGTCAAGCACCTGCGCGAGCAGGGGTTCCCGGTGACCGATGAGATGTGCGCGCGGCTGTCACCGATCCAATACGACCACATCAACTTCCTGGGCCGCTACGCCTTCTCCCGCGCCGACGTCGCCGGGGGCTTGCGTCCCTTCCATGACGGTACTCACCAAAGCGCCTGAGCCTGGGCAGGGCCGTGGAGCAGGCGATGGGCAGGCCCAGCCCCGGGCGTGCTCCGGCCGCCGGGAAAGTCAGGCACCGACGCCGGGACCGGCGTCCTCGGCCAGCACCCGATAGACGCTGGCCAGCGACGGGTGGCGGCCCTTGTTCTTGCCGGTGGGGATGACCAGCTTGGCCGCGATCTCCGGCACAGACACGCCCCGGGCGCGCAGGCTGCGGGCGTAGGCCGTCATGTCGTCGTCGAACACCTTCGGGCGGCCGCCGTGGCGTCCGCGCTCGCGTGCCGAGGCCTGGCCCTCCAAGGACTTCTCCCGGATGTACTCGCGTTCGGATTCGGCCATCCCGGCGAAGAACGCGAACAGCGCCGCCCCGTGCCCGCTCGGGTCGTACACGCCCTGCAGCGGGCCGGTGAGCAGTTCCAGCTGGATGTCGGCCCGCCGCAACTGTTCGGCGATGGTCAGCAGTTCGGCCGCGCCTCGCCCCAGGCGCTTCATCTCATGCACCGTGAAGATCACCCGCTGATGCGGAACCGCCTGCTTGATGGTGCGGGCGAAGTCCATCGCCTTGGCGAACTCCGGCCGCATCTTCACGCGCGTGCTGATCTTCTCCGAGAAGATCGGCTCACACCCCGCCTGGTGCAGGGCGTCAATCTGGCTCTGCAGTTCCTGTTGCGCGGTACTGCACCGGGCGTAACCGACCCGGGTGGGCTTGGCCCCCGCCTGGGTGGCATCGGCGTCGGCGGCCTCACGGGAGGGGCCCGCCGCCCATGGCCGGCCGGGACCGCGGTCGACGGGCGTCTTCACCTCCAGCTCCGCTCGCAGTTGCGGCACCAGCATGAAGCGCGGCGTGTGGTACTTCGGCGCGACCTTCCCGCCCCGCGTCCGGCAGGCGCTTCCCGCCGGTGCCTTGCACGTCGGACAACCGAAGTTCTCGACCAGGGCCGCCGGACCGGCAAGTCATTCATGTCGCAGAACCTACCGTGCGCGTCGTTGTGAGAACACGGTTTTGCGAGAGGTTATGAGAACGACGGGCCAGGACAAACCGGACACCGTCCGGCGGGTCAGCGCGGCGTGTCAGAACTCCTCATTTCTGAGAACGCGACAGGTGGTTCAGCCGCGGGGCGCGTACATGATCACCAGGACGCCGGCCAGGCAGACCAGCGCGCCGATGACATCCCAGCGATCGGGCCGGAAGCCGTCGACGACCATCCCCCAGGCCAGCGATCCGGCGACGAACACGCCGCCGTAGGCGGCCAGGATGCGGCCGAAGTTCGCATCCGGCTGCAGTGTGGCGACGAACCCGTACAACCCCAGGGCGATGACGCCGGTACCGATCCAGACCAGGCCGCGCTGCTCGCGCACGCCTTGCCAGATCAGCCAGACTCCGCCGATCTCGGCGAGCGCGGCCAGGACGAACAACACCAGGGAGCGGACGATCGTCATGGCAGGTAGTACAACGCATCCCGGCAACCGGCTCGTCGCCGGGCCGCCGGGGCTGGTGCAGCGTGGCGGGTGTTCAGCATCCGCAACTGTTCCGGCCGCATCCGCAGCTTCCGGCCGCGGCGGACCCGCCGACCCCGCGCGAGACGCGACGGCGGTGCAGCCACCACATGCCCGCCGCGGCGGCGACCAGTAGCCCGGAGGTGGCCAGCAGCGTCTGTTCGGCCAGCGCGGCGCCGGCGCCCGTGAGCAGTCCGGCGCCGATCAGCACCGGCAACGCGCAGCAGGCGGCGCACGCCAGTACGGCCAGGGCCGCGGTGACCTTGCTGCGTAGCGGTGGCCCGCCGCCGTCGGTGTCCGGGTCGCCCGCCGCTCCAGGCTGTCGGCCGGGAGCAGAAAGGGTCACCGGGACGGGCCCGGCGGAGGCGCGATGGTCATGGTGGGCGCTCACAGCGGTCAGTTCTCCTCGGGGGTACGGCTCGTGGCCAGGTCGGCAAACGGCAGCGGGCAGTCAGGGCAGGTGCAGTTGGTCAGGCTGTCGCAACCGGCGCTGACCACCGCGCTGAGCGCGCTCCGGATGGTGGTCAGGTCGGCGATCCGCGCGTCCACCTCGGCGATCTTTTCCTGGGCGCGCTCGCGCAGGTCCGGGGTGGGGTGACCGCGCCGGCCGGTGTCGATCAGCTCGGCCACCTCCTCCAGGGTGAAGCCGAGCCGCTGCGCCGCTTTGATCACCGTCAGCAGGGTGACGGTCTCGGGTGGGTAGGCGCGGTGCCCGCCCGGGCTGCGCGCCGGTTCGGCGATCAGCCCGCGCCGCTCGTAGTAGCGCAGCGTCTGCAGGTTGACGCCGGCCTGCGCGGCCACCTGCCCGCTGCGCAAGTATGGCCTGCCTGAGTCCTGGAGCTCGATGTGCTGTCTCACGCCGGCCGCCCCGCCCCGACGCTCGCGCGGCTGCCGTCGAAGGCCAGCCCGGCCTCGGCCCAGTCGGCCTTGCCTCCGGCGTAGACGCGCACGTCGGCGTAGCCGAGCCGGGCGAACGCAGCAGCGGCGATCTTTGAACGGTTGCAGTACGGGCCCGAGCAGTAGACCACCACCGTGGCCCCCCGATCAGGGGCGACCTGCGCAGCCAGCTCGGCTGACACCTGGCCGGGCACGTTGCGGGCACCGGGCAGGTGCTCGGCGGCGAAGGCGGCGGCCGGCAGCGCCTCCACCAGTTGCACGGTCCCGGCCTCCAAGAGTACGAGCAGGTCCTCGCGGTTGATGCGGTTCACCATCGTCTCCGGACTCAACGGGCGACCGCAGCGACCGCCCGGCCCTCCAGCGCATCCAGCACCTCGACGTGCTGCGCCGGCACCGTCACCTCCAGCGCCAGGCTGCCGTCGGCGATGGCGAGGGTGAAGGTGAAGAAGGAGCAGCAGCCGTTCTCCCGGGCGGCCAGCTCTGCCGTACGGGCGGCGTTGTCCGGGCTGAAGACGAGCTCCAGCCGCAGCCGGGTGTGGTCGGGCCGTGCCACGCCCTGCACCGCCTCGGCGAACAAGGTGTCGAACTCGACCACGCGCAGTGGCTGCTCAGCGGTAGGCAGCGTGCAGGCGGAAGGGGCCCATCCCAGGTCAAGGGCAACGTTCTGTGTCATACCTCGACGGTAAACCTGTACCTAGGTACCTAATGCAAGCCCCTGGTGGCGTAGCGCCAAAATCCGGTCCGGTCCTCCCCGAAGGCCTACTGGGGCATGCTGGAGTCATGACTGGTGATCAGGTAGCCGCCGCAGTCCGTGCATTGATCAATCGGTACGACCCCGAGGGTCTGTTGGGCATGGGGGCTCCTGAGGACGAATATGACCCCGAGGTGGGTGATCTCGCCACTCTCGTCTGCGGTGGAGACGAGATCACTGCTGATGCTGTCGGCTTCGTCTGGAACCGATGGTTCAACGATGTCTCCGATTGGTGCACCCGGCAGCCTGAGCAGGTTCGTGAGGTCGCGGCCGCGCTGGAGAAACTTCGTGGCCAACGACAGCGCTCGGATCTTCCCTGAGCAGGCGGTTTGCTGGCTCGCCTGTTCAACTCTCGCGAGTCGTCATTCCGGTAGGGGTTGATGGTGACGTTCCGTGATCTCCTGCGGCGTAGCGGCTCCATGCTCCAGCGCCTTCCCGAAGGAGCCGGGCGGTGGTCTTGTCGTGGTAGCCGAGGGCGTCGGCGACGACAGGGGCAGGCATCTCCAGGAGTTGCTGCCGGACGGCGGCGCCGCGGCCCGCGGCCGCTGGGATGCCGATCTCTCTGAGAGGGCGGTTCGCGAGTTGATGCCCGAACTGTCGCAGCGTGATCGGGTGGATCTGCGGCGTTACGGCCGGTCGGCGGGCTTGGGTGTGCTGGGATGGCCGGGTGAGCGAGCGCAAGCCGTACCCGAGCGACTTATCCGACGACCGGTGGGCGTTGATTGAGCCGGTGATCACGGCGTGGAAGGCCGCGCACCCGTCGGTCAGCGGCCACCAGGGTGGCTACGCGATGAGGGAGAGCGTCAACGCGATCCTCTACCAGGGCCGGACCGGCTGTCAGTGGGACTTCCTGCCGCACGACCTGCCGCCCCGCAGCGCGGTGTACGACTACTTCGCCAAGTGGCGCGACGACGGTACCGACCAGACGATCCATGACCTGCTGCGCTGGCACGCGCGGGAGAAACGGGGCCGATTAGCCGACCCGAGCCTGGTCGTGTTGGACACCCAGAGTGTGCACGCGGCGGCCGGGGTACCGGCATCCACGACGGGCAAGGACGCGGGTAAGCGGGTGCCCGGGCGCAAGCGCGGCCTGACCGTGGACATGCTGGGCCTGGTCATCGCGGTGGTGGTGTTGGCCGCCTCCGCACACGAGAACGCCGCCGGAATCGCGCTGCTGGACCGGGTCGCCGCCCAGACCGACACCGTGCGCACGGCGCTGGTCGACCAGGGATTCAAGAACGCGGTCGTCGCCCACGGCGCCACGCTCGGCATCGACGTGGAGATCGTCGAACGCAACCCTGCCGGCAAGGGATTCGTCCCCCAGCCCAAGCGATGGGTCGTCGAGCAGACCTATGGCATCCTCGCCCTGCATCGTCGCCTGGTCCGCGACTACGAGCACCGCCCCGCCAGCTCCGAATCGCGCGTGTACTGGGCGATGAGCGACGTGATGGCCAGGCGGCTGACCAGCGCCTTCACCTCATCCTGGCGCAGCGTATGACCGGCCACGAGCTGAGCAGGCCGCTGCTGGACAAGATCGACGCGCGAGGCGCTCCTGGCCCGCGAGGCCGAGCAGACACAGGCCCGGATCGACGAACTCTCCGCAACCTGCGCGAACTCGACGAGGCGATCGATCATCTACGGATCACCCGCACGACCCTTCTCTCGCTCGCTGACGAGGACGACGCAGAACCGGTCGCACCGCCTCCCGCGCTGCCAGACCACCCCGCCTACCAGCAGATTCTGGCCGTCTTCGCCGACGTCGGCGGCCCCCTGCGCGCTCGCGACCTGTGCGAGGCTCTGGACCTGCCCATTGTGTCGAAGAACACCGAAAACATCCGTTCCAAACTCAAACGCCTGGTCAGCCGCGGCATCCTCGTCGAGACCGAACCGGGATTGTTCACTCAGCCGCGCCCATAGCCCGGCAGCGACTCTCCGACCAGCGCGCCTCACCCAACCCCAGCGACGAAAAGGACGTCAACTCGCGAACCGCCCTCTGAGAAGCGCAGACAAATGGTCGGGGCGGCAGGGCTGGCCTGCTCGCGGCGCAGCGGGAGCAGTTGAATGTCTGGGAGAAGCCCGCGCAGGTGGCGCAGATTGCGGCGCCGTCGCAGCTTCGACGTCCAGGAAGCGCGCGGGCCTGGCCGCATTCGGGACAGGTGCCCCGGGTTCGGAGCGAGCGATCGGCGCAGGGCCGGCAGATGTAGCCGTCCGGCCAACGTCCGGATTTGGGACCGCAGCGGCAGCACTCGGCGTGCCACCGCTCGTGCTGCTTCTCGTTTGCGTAGGTGCGGGTCATGCGTCGGGGAGGATGCGCGCCCGCCGTGGCCGGAGCTTCTCGATTCCGGCGGGCGGGGTGGCAGGTCGCTGGTGGCGGTCTTGCGGACGCCGGCGTTCTCGGCGGTGGTGGCGACCAGGTCGGCCGGGGTGCAGGAGAGGATGTCGCAGAGCGCGGACAGTCGACCTGGAGGGCGTCAACACCTGGGGTTTCGACGGGTTGCGCCGAGTGGACGCCGATCTCGTGCTCTCCCGACCTTTTTGCGATCGCTGAGGTCACCCGATGCGTCGATCGACGAGATTGCGGCGCGATCGACGCCGGATCACGGTCCTGGGTAGGCTCATTCCGCCGGCGGGTGTTCGAGTTCGTCGCTGAGCAGGTGGGCCCGCCAGGTCAGCGCCATCCGCGCGGTCGGCGTCCCGACACAGCAGATCAGTTCACCACCGATCGCGCCCAGGCCATCCCATCGCTCCTGCACCGGCTCCCGCGAGCCGCTCTTCGGTAACGATCGGCCCCTGCTGACCGGCGCTCCTCAGACCGACTGAGGCCTCGTTGCGGACACCGTCTCCAACGAGGCCGCCCAGGTCAGAGGCTCCGCAACGATCAGCGGCTCAAGATAACGGTCGCTTATGAAACAGCTCTGCCGGTTCACGGACGAATGTTGATCTCACGGGCGGCTTCGCACGCTTGGCCGCCCGCGAGCGTCGTTCAGCCGACGGGCGGCCGCAGTGATGGCCTGGGTCAGATAGTCGGCATGCTTCGCGGGCACGAGCCGGCCGGCGCCCCCGGCGGGCACCTTACGCCCGCCGAGCCGGTTCATCTCCCGTGTGCGCCCAGCGCCTGGATGGTCTCGACTGCCTGACCGAGACCGAGGTCGCGCACGGCTCGTGTAAGCATTTACTTTCCATCGTCGGATCGTCCATCACACGTCAATTGACGGTCCCTAGCTTCGTCGACGTGCCGCTGATCAGCGGGCGCGAAGGTGGAGGCGATGAGGGAATTGCAGTCCTCGGAGTACGGGCGGATCGTCGAAAAGGCTCTGGTCGGAGCGGGACGTCGTGATTGGGAGGTGATAGGGGGCGATTACTGGTGCCAGGTCGAGCCCTCCGGCCACCTGAATCGGCTGCAGGGCTGGAAAATCCACGTGTCCGCGCGGGCCGACAACGCGGTGGCAGTGCTGGAGGCCGCGGCCGGAGTGCTGGTCGGAGAATCGTGCCCGTTCAAGTTCGTGGTCTCTCCTGACCGGCTCGCCCGGTCGTTGTCGAGGGAGAACGATCGCGCGTTCAGCGGGAAGTTCATCACGGCGTACCCGGACGACGACGAGCAGTTCGTCCGTCTTCTTGAGGTCCTTCATCAGGCGACCAGAGGGCTGCCCGGGCCGCAGATCCTTTCCGATCGCCGGTACCGCGATGGCATCGTGCAGTACCGCTACGGCTCGTTCGCCAGCGTGCGCATGCTCGGCGACAACGGCGTCCATCGCGACATGCTCGTCGCTCCGGACGGGTCGCTGGTTCCGGACCTCCGGGTGGCGTGGTTCGCGCCTCCGCCGTGGGCGCGGGATCCGGTGGTGGCGCGGGAGGAGGTCGTGGCCGACATCGAGCCGTTGATCGGTCGCTATCGCGTCACCGGGGCCATCCGGCATTCCAACAAAGGTGGCGTCTTCCGGGCGGTCGCCGAGGACACCGGTCAGCGAGTGATCATCAAGCAGGGCCGTCCGCACATCGATGTCAACGTTCACGGCGACGTGCGCGACCTGCTTCGCAACGAAGCCGAGATGCTCACCAGGCTGACTCCGTCGGGACTCGTCCCACGGTTCGTGGAGATGTTCGAGCTGGAGGATCACCTTTTCCTCGTCGAGGAAGAGATCCCCTGGCGATCACTCCAGGACTGGGTGGCGGGGGCCAAGGGCGGGCGGCTGCCGGACGAACGTGTGGTCGAGGTGGCTCACGCCGCTGTCGAGCTGGTGGCCGAGATCCACCGTGCGGGTGTGGTGATCCGCGATCTGACTCCCGCCAACGTGCTGCTCAGTGACGCGGGGGAGCTGCGTCTCATCGATCTGGAGGCGGCGACCGTAGCAGGCAGTGAGGCGGTGCGGCTCGGCACGCCCGGTTACGCCGCTCCGGAGACCGCGGGTGAGGTTCCACCTCCCGCTGACCAGGCCGGGGACCTGTTCGGCCTGGGCGCGGTGCTGGCGTTCGCCGCGTTGCGGCAAGATCCCCTCCTGGTCGCCGATGACCGTCCGACAGACGGCCGGATGGCGGCTTGGCTGAAGCAGGCGGCGTCGTGGCATCCCTCCGCGGGCCTTCTCGCTCCGTTGATCTGCGGGCTCATGAAGGACGATCCCGCAGCGCGCTGGTCCTTGAACCGTGCACGCCGCTTCCTGAACGCGTCCGCGGCGCGGGATGCTCCGGCGTCGGCCATTTCGACTCCCGATGCCGACGCGATGATTCGCTCCTCGCTGGAGCATCTGCTGGACACGATGGCCCCGCGCGAGTCGTGGCTGTGGCCGGCCGAACCCGGGCTGGACCACGCCGACCCCGCTCTCGTGCAGTGGGGAGCCGGCGGCGGCCTGTCCGCTCTCGCCGCCGCCTGGGCTGTGCGCGATCAGGTGGAAGTGGACCAAGGGCGGCTGCTGGAGGCGATGCGCCACGGCTGTCGCTGGCTCGATCGCTACCTGGACACGGTCTCGCGCGTCATCCCCGGCCTGTACGTGGGTCACGCGGGCGTCGCCTGGACCGCGTGGGAGGTGGCCACCGTCGTCGGTGACCAGCGGGTCGCCGACAGAGCGCTACGGCTCGCGCGCCGCCTGCCCATGCGCTGGCCCATTCCCGATGTGGTGCACGGCCTGGCCGGCGGCGGACTGGCGTTGGTCCACCTGTGGCGAAGAACGGGTCAGGCCGAGCTCTCGCACCGTGGCCAGATCCTCGCCGACGGCCTGGTCGAGTCGGCCCAGCCGATCAAGGATGCGGTCTGCTGGCCGCTCACGGTCGATGTCGCCTCGGAACTGGAGAAGGGCTCCTATCTGGGGTTCGCGCACGGCAACGCGGGAGTCGGGGCCTTTCTCGTCGCGGCCGCGGCGGCCTGGAACCGGCCCGACTATCTGGAGACCGCCGTCGCCGCGGCCGACCTGCTCGTGACCACCGCCCAGATCGACGGCGAGGCGGCCTGGTGGAGCGACCGGCTGGACCGCCAAGATCGGCGCCTGCCCAACTGGTGCCACGGTTCCTCCGGCATCGGAACCTTTCTCCTGCGCCTGTGGCGTGCCACCGGCCGGGACGTCTATCTCGATCTCGCGCGAAAAGCCGCCGTCGCCGTGCGAGAAGACACCGCGCGTTCCTGTCCGGGGGCGTGCCACGGGCTGGCGGCGGAGGGACACTTCCTCCTCGATCTCGCCGACGTCCTGGAGGAGGAGAAGTACCGCGCGTGGGCCGGTGAACACGCCACCGGGCTGGCCGTACGCTCCGTCGAACGAGATGGACGCCACCTGATCGGGGACGCCTCCGGCCGTCAGGTGAGCGCCGGCTACGCCGGCGGACTCGCCGGATCCCTGAGCTTCCTTCTTCGCCTGCGACACGGGGGAGCGCGCCCGTTCATGCCGGACGGGCCTCACTGACCCACGGCGACAGCCGTGCCGATCCTTCTCCCACCGGAAGGAGGTGGAACCACTATGACCGCTCCCCAGACTCTGACCGCTCCGCAGCGGATGCGAGACGAGCAGGGGCCTTCGACCGACGCCCGGGAGGCGTGCATCAACTGGGCCTGCGTGTCCGACAGCAGCCGCCCGCACACCATCTAACAGCTGCTTCATAGGAGAAACGATGAGCAACGACATCAAGCTGGAAGCCCTGCAGCGTCTCCCGCAGGAGCAGGCGTCGTCCGCGCACGGACAGCGTCCCTGCGGCAGCGCCACCATCCTCAACAGCAGCCGCCCGCACACCATCTAACAGCTACTTCCTAACAGCTACTTCATAGGAGAAACGATGAGCAACGACATCAAGCTGGAAGCCCTGCAGCGTCTCCCGCAGGAGCAGGGGTCGTCCGCGCACGGACAGCGTCCCTGCGTCACCGCTACCCTCATCAACGGTAGCCGCCCGTGGACCATCTGATCCCTGCGTGATCCAGCGAAGGCGCGGGCCCAGGCCCGCGCCTTCGCGCATAACCAGCGCTCGATTCGGGAAATCAATGATCGGTTCAACAGGAACCCGGCGCCTGCTTTGGGGATCGGCACGGGCCGCCCGCCGCGACACGGCCGTCTTCGCGATCGCGGCGGCAACAGGGATCATCGTCGCCCTGGCGCTGCCCGCCACGCTCAGCTCCATCGTCGATGCGATAGCGCGAGGCGGCAGCCCCGCGCCTGCGATCGTGCAACTGGCCTGCCTGGCCGCCCTCGACCTGTGTGCCACCGTCGTGACGAGTTCCACCAAGAACGCCTCGGTCGCCAGATCAGGGGCCTGGCTGCGGCGCAGCATGGTCGATCACATACTCGCCGTAGGCCTGCCGGTCACCCGGCGCTGGGCCGCGGGAGATCTGGCGGCCAGGATGGTGGGCGGGGCGTCGGCCGCCGCCGACGGCTCCTTCACCGCGGTCACGGTAGCTCTCACCGCCGTCACCGCGGCCGGCGCGGCCATCGCGTTGTGGCTGGTGGTCCCCTTCGGCGCGCTTGTCTTCCTTGCCGCCGCAGCCGGTGCGATGTATGTCCTGCGCCGGGGGACGAAGGCGGTCGGCAGGACCTCGGCCGACTACCAGAGCGCGCAGGGGCGCATCTCGGCCAGACTCAGCGAGACGCTCACCGGCGCACGGACGATCGAGGCCAGCGGCACCCAGGCCAGAGAGGTCGACCGCATCCTCGCCTCACTGCCTGAGCTGACCGCGGCAGGCCGCGCGAACTGGCGCACACAGGGGAGCGTCGGCCAGGCTCTGAGCCTGCTGACCGCGGCCGCCCAAGTCGCCATGCTGGCGCTGACCGGTCTCGGGATCGCCGCCGGATGGCTGCAGCCCGGCGACATGGTCGCGGCCGTCGCCTACGTCACGCTGGGCATCAACGCGGTGCATCAGCTCTCCGCGGTGACCTACCTCAGCCATGTGCGCGGCGCCGCAGACCGTATCTCACAGGTGCTCGACACTGCCCGGCCGCAGTTCCGCACGCCGCTCACCACCGCACCACAGGCACTCCTCCTCAGCGGGATCATCGTGCTGGACGAGGGCCGCCGGGTGCTCGACGGCCTCGATCTCGCCGTGCCCGTGGGCAGCACGGTCGCGATCGTGGGCCGGTCCGGGTCGGGCAAGTCGGCGCTCGCCCGAGTCGCCGGAGGGCTGCTCGTACCGGATGAGGGAAGTGTCACCTTTCTCGGACAGCCCGTCCTGCCCGGTGACGCCGCCTATGCCTTCGAGCAGCCGGAGCTGGTCGGCGACACCATCGGCCAGGCCTTGGCGCTGGGACGACCGCAGGCAAGCCCCGCCCAGATCGCGCGTGCGGCCGAGGCCGCCTGCGCGGCGGGATTCATCCGGCGCCTACCGGACGGCTACGCCACGCCGCTGACAGGGCTGGCGCTTTCCGCCGGGGAAACCCAACGCCTCGGCGTCGCCCGCGCCATTGTTCACGACAGCCCCATCGTCATCCTCGACGAGGCCACCTCCAGCCTCGACACCGCGACAGAAGCCGCGGTGTCGGACGCGCTGCGAACCGCCTTCGCCGGCAAGACCCGCCTGGTCATCGCCCACCGCCCCGCTGCCGCGGCAGCGGCCGACCTGGTCGTCTGGCTACAGGACGGCACGATCCACGCCGTCGGCACGCACCGTGACCTGTGGGCCGAGGCCCACTACCGGCAGCTGTTCAGGACGCCGGAGGACAGAGCATGATCGGCCCGTTTCTGCGCAACCGGAACACCGCTGCCCTCTTGGCCTGGTCCGCGCTCGACAGCCTGCCCGTCCTGCTGTCGGGAATCTGCGTCACCATGGCGCTGGATCGCGGCTTCCTGGCCGGACGCCGGGACGTCGGGCTGGTGTGGATCGCCGCCCTCGGCGCGGCTCTCGCCGTGCGCGCCATCACGGCCCGGCGGATCAACGAACGGCTTGCCGATCTTGTCGAGCCGATCCGGGTAGACCTGGTCCGCCGCGTCGTCCGCGCGACCGTGAGCAAGGCGGTGCGTGAACCGGGCAGGACCCGGCACTCGGCGATCGCCCAGATCACCTCGCAGGTGGATGCGGTGTGCGCCTTGACCGGGGCAGCCGTTCTCGCGGTCAGGGACACGGTCCTCATCACGGGCGCGGTCCTGATCGGCCTGACCGCGCTCAAGCCCGTGCTGGCCCTGGCCACGGCGGTCCCGGTGACCGCCGCCTTGTTACTGCTCATCGCCTCGCTGCGGACTCTGGCGGCCCGGCAGGCGGCGACGATCACGGCCAACGAGGAGGTCGCGCAGGAGTCCACCGCGCTCCTGCTAGGGCTGCGCGACATCCTCGCCTGCGGGGCGCAGCCGCTCGCGGCCGAACGGATGTACGCGGCCGTCGAACGGCTGGCCGGCGCCACTCGGGGCCTGTCCAGGAGCGGCACGGTGCGCGCCGCCGTTCTCGCCATCGGCGGCTACCTGCCCCTGCTGGCCCTGGTGGGGTTGGCGGCCTGGCAGCACGCCACCGGCGGGATGCAGACGGGCGTGCTGCTGGGCGTGGCGACCTACATCTTCGCCCATCTGCTGCCCATGCTGCGCGCCACGGTCCAGAACGCCAACTCCGTCGGCCTGCCCCTGCTCATCACCGTGCGCCGCCTGCGCGAGGCGACCCGCGTCGACGAGGTCACCTCATGCCGTGGCGTCGCCGTACCAGCTGAACCGGATCTGCGGCTGGAGCGGATTGCCTTCACCTACGGTCGTGTCGCCGAGCCCATCGTCTGTGATCTGAGCGTCACGGTGCCCTTCGGCCGTCACGTCGCCATCGTCGGGCCGAGCGGTGTCGGAAAGTCGACCCTGGCCCGGCTCATGTGCGGTCTGTCGCGGCCCAGCGCCGGCGCGGTTCTGCTCGGCGAGCAGCCCATACAACGCCTCGATGGCGCCGAGCTGTCCCAGGCGATCACCCTGGTGCCGCAGGACGCCTACATCTTCACCGGAACGGTCCGGGAGAACCTGGCCTATCTGGCGCCGCAGGCGAGCACCACCACGCTGACGCGGTCGGCCGAGGCTGTGGGCGCCGCCGCGCTCATCGAACGGCTTGGCGGTCTGGACGCAGCCCTTGAGCCGATCCGGCTGTCGGAGGGGGAGCGGCAGCTCATCGCGCTGACCCGAGCCCATGCGAGCGCCGCCCGCATGGTCATCCTCGACGAGGCCACCAACCATCTCGACACAGCGGCCGAGGAGCAAGCCGAAGACGCCTTCGCCAAGCGCGGCGGAACGCTCATCGTCATAGCCCATCGCCTCAGCTCGGCACTGCGCGCCGACATGGTCATCGTCATTGACGACGCGCAGGTGCAGTGGGGCACCCATGAAGAGCTGCGCACAGCCTCCCCCTGCTACGCCCGGCTGCTGCGCTACTGGAACACATCCGTTAATTGACACTCACAAACGGAACAGGTATTGCCGCTGCTGATTCCCGACGACACCTTCTTCGCCACCACATGGCAGCGGGGAATGCCGCTGCCCCGATGACGCTGGACGACGTCGCCGAGGCACTGTCCACCGGGCTCATGCGCCCCCTCCATCGAGCCGGTCACCGAGGAGGGCAGCCTCCCCCTTGACGCCTCTTGCCCGCCCCGCCGGCTACGCCACGACACGGGCCGGACGGAGTACCCGGCGCACGGCGCCACGCAGCCACTGGTGGGCCCCGTCGGCGGTGTGGCGCGGGTGCCAGGCCATGCCGATCGTCAGTGGTGGCAGCGGCAGCGGGATTTCGAGAAGGCGCAGTCCCAGCGCGTGTGCCGCGTCGCCGAGTGGTGAAGGGGGCTCGCCCGGCAGCGCGGTCGGCACCAGGCAGACCACGTCGCCGACTGCGGCCAGCGCCATCGCCGCCAGATGTCCGGGCAGAACGGCGCTGACCCGCCGGCTGTGCCCTTGCTCGGCCAAGGCCGCGTCAAGCGGGCCGGTGAAGCGTCCCCGGCGGCTGACCGCCACGTGCTCGGCCGCGGCCAGCCTGGCGGGCGTCAGGGTTCCTTCGGCGAGCGGGTGCCCGGCCCTGACGCCGGCCGCCATCCGCAGCGTGACCAGCTCCTCGACCCGGGTCTCCGGGTCGACGTGGTCGATGGCCCCGATCTCCAGATCGACTCGGCCCTCGCGCAGCGCGGGGCCCGCCTCCCACTCCTCGGCCAGCACCCGCAGCGAGACGCCCGGCGCCCGGCGCCGGGCCAGCCCGAGCAGACCCGGCGCCAGCGCCGCGCCGACCAGGTCCGAGGTCTGGACGGTGAAGGTGCGCCGAAGCGCGGCGGGGTCGATCCCGCCGCTCGGGGTGAGCAATGACTCCAGCCGGCGCACCACCGCGGCGGCCTCGTCCCGCAGCGCCTCGGCTCGGGGTGTAGGCACCATGGCCTGTCCTGCCCGCACCAGTAGCGGGTCCTGGAGCACCCGGCGCAGCCGGGCCAGGGTGCGGCTCATCGCCGCGGGGGAGGTCTGCAGCCGCGCGGCGGCACGGGTGACGCTCTGCTCGGTCAGCAGGGCGTCGAGGGCGACGGCGAGGTTGGCGTCGAGGTTCGGGGCTGGGCTGCTCACCTGCATGATTCCGTTTCGGGCAATGATTGGATGCTGAAGTTCCCATTGTGGCAATGCAGGCCGGGTCTGCACGATCAAGAGGCTGTACCGATCCGACACACACCGCGAGGTTTTCATGATCGTCATTACCGCCCCCACCGGGAACATCGGCCGGCTGCTGCTGTCGCTGCTGGTCGAGGCCGCGCCCGCACGCGGAGAGGAGTTGCGCGTCGTGGTCCGCGATCCTGCCCGGCTTCCCGAGGCCGTGCGCGGACGGGTCGAGGTGGTCACCGGCTCGCACGGCGACGCCGCGACCGTCGAGCGCGCCTTCACCGGGGCCGACGCCGTTTTCTGGCTGGTACCGCCGGACGCCTCGGCCACGCCAGACGAGGCGTTCAGCGGCTTCACCCGCCCGGCCGCGCGGGCGTTCGCCGCCCACGGCGTCGGCCATGTCGTCGGCGTCTCGGCGCTCGGCCGTGGCACCCCGCAGGCCGCCCAGGCCGGGCTGGTCACCGCCTCCCTGGCCATGGACGACCTGATCGCCGGCTCCGGCGTCGCCTACCGCGCCCTGACCAGCCCGTCCTTCTTCGAGAACCTGCTGGAGGAGGCCGACTCGATCCGCGAGAACGGCGTCTTCACCGACACCGTCGCCGCGGATCGTCCGGCCCCGCTGGTGGCCGTCGCCGACATCGCCGCGGCGGCGGCCGGGTTGCTGCTGGACCGCTCCTGGACCGGCGTCGGCAGTGTTCCGGTGCTCGGCCCGCAGGACCTGTCGCCCAACGACCTGGCCCGCATCATGACCGAGGAGCTGGGCCGTCCGGTCCGCTACCAGCGCCAGTCGCTCGACGAGTTGCGGTCCACCCTGCTCGGCTACGGCCTCAACGAGGCGTTCGTCGAGGGCATCGTCGACATGAAGCGCGCCAAAGATCAGGGCCTGGACTCGGGCGTCGACCGCTCACCGCAGGCGGGCCCGGCCACCGGATTCGCGCAGTGGTGCGCGCAGACTCTCAAGCCCGCCGTCCTCGCCACGCCGGAGGCAGTCGATGCCCACTGACCGAACCGAGCCGCCGGTCACCGCGTTCATGCTGGTCAAGACAACGCCCGAGTGGCTGGCGATGACCGTGGCCGAACGCGTCCAGGCCTTCACCACCCACGTCGTCCCGGTGATCGAGGCCCGCACCCGCGGCGTCCGCTCCCGCTTCTACGACACGGAGTTCTACTCGGCGCGGGTCACCGACATCTGGGTCTGGGAGGCGGACGACCACGACGCCTACCGGCTGCTGATCGACGCGCTGCGCGAGACCCCCTTCTGGGACCGCTACTTCGACGTGGTGGACCTGCTCGTGGGCACCGAGAACGGCTACGCCCGCACCTACGACCTGGAGCCGGTGGCCACCCTCACCACCTGACGCTCCTCCCTGACCGGCCGGTGCCTCCACCGCCCTGCGGAAGCACCGGCCGGCAGTTCAGCTGAGCAGACGGCCCCTCAAAACACCTCCGTACGGGTGCCACCGGAATGCGGCAGAAACGGGCCGCAGGACGGCGTAGCCACTGTTCAGAGATTGTCTTGATCTCAAACCGTCGCGAATCGCGGAGACGTGAACTCGCGACGGCTCTGATACTCGCCGCGAGAATTCCGAGGGTGAATCCCGTTGCGGCGGGACTTGTGCGCCTGGTGAGGTCCCCGCATGGACGGTGCCACTGAGCAAGTACAACGCGCGAGGACAGGAACAGACACTACGATCACGCGGCAACCGGCTCCATGGCACAGGCTGGCGGTACTCGGGGGGCCCTGATGCTGGCCGCCCTCACCTTCAACACCGCGGAGAACCTGCCGGTTGGCCTCCTGGAGCTCATCTCCGAAGACCTACGGGTGTCCCTGTCGGCGGTCGGTCTCCTGGTCACCGGTTACGGCGTGACGGTGGCCATCGCATCTGTGCCGATTGCCCATGTCGTGCGGGCCGTGCCCCGACGTCACGTGCTCACGGGACTGCTGGCCGCGCTTGTGGTGTCCAGTCTCATTGCGGCGCTGGCCACCTCGTACTGGCTTCTCCTCGGCGCGCGACTGCTGACCGCGCTCGCCCAGGCGCTGTTCTGGGCCGTGATGGGGCCGGTCGCGGTGGGCCTGTTCGCGCCCAAGGTCCGGGGGCGTGTGGTCGGGGCGCTGTCCGTGGCTGGTTCGCTCGCCCTCGTGCTTGGCGTTCCCGCTGGGAGCTGGCTGGGCCAGCAGAGCAACTGGCAGGTACCCATCGCCACGCTGGCGGCTCTGGGGCTCGTCTGTCTGGTGACGGTCTCCGTTCTGCTGCCGACTTCGCGTCCGGAAGAAGAGCCCGCCGCCTACGCGAGCAGTCCCGACGTGCGGCGGTTCAGGACGGTGCCGGCGGCCGGGACCTTGTCCGCCACCGGGGCGTTCACGGGATACACCTACATCGTCACGTTCCTTGGCGACGTGAGCGGCTTCTCCCCGCGCGCGGTGAGCGCCCTGTTCGTGGTTTTCGGCGTCGCGTGTCTGGCCGGGGTGAGCATCACCGGGGCGTTCCTGGACCGCTTTCCGCAGACCGCGCTGGCCGCCGCGGTGGCCACGCAGGCGGTGGGCATGCTCGCCCTGTACGCGTTCGGCGCTCATCCGGTGGCGGCGGTGGTGTTTCTGATGCTGATGGGCGGTGCACTCGGGCCGGTGTTCATGACCACGCAGAACGCGATGCTGCACTGCGCGCCGGGCCGCACGGACATCGCACGGACATCGCCCTGGCGGCGAACTCCGGCGCCTACAACGCCGGGATAGCGGCGGGTGCCGCGCTTGGGGGACTGGTCCTGCCGCTCGCCGATGTACGGGACACCTTCCTCGCCGGCGGGTTGCTGACCGTCGAGATCGAGCTGGTCAACGCCCCCTCCTGAGAGCGCCACCCGCATCGTTCGGCTCAACCCGGAGACGGTCCTGCATCCACCGAGTGCGATGGAACGGGAACGTACGCCAAGGCCTCACCGGCGAATGCCTTCGGTGCCACTGTTTCGTTCCGCCACACTCTGACCCCCACCCTGACCTGGGGACTGCGCCACCCGGATGGTGTTCCGTTGGGCGCCTTACGGAACACCACCGAACCCGTGCGAGATGCACCCGCCGTTGTGAGCCAGGTCACGGTTGAGGTTGACCTTGGGTCAAGGTGCAAGCTCGCCGCAGCGGCACGACGCCGACCCAGACACAACAGATTCGACGGAGCAAACCACCATGACGATCACCCTTTCCGATCAGGACAAGAGCATCCTGCGGACCGCCGCGTACGGCGCCGTGTCGCTGATGGCCGCCGCCGGTGCCGCCGGCAAGCCCCACACGATCGCGACCAACGGCAGCATCGCACTAGGCTCGGCCACCGGCCTGGTCGGGCATGTGCTCGCCGAGTACCCCAAAGGCAAGGACCTGGGCGGCAAATCCGTGGCCGAGATCGCCGACCGCGTGCTGCCGGCCCTGACCGCGGCCATGAACCTGCTGAAGAAGCAGGATCCGGCCGAGGCCGACAACTTCCGCAGCACCGTCCTCGTCGCTGTCGAAACCGCCCAGGTTCACCAGGGCCGGCCGAGCCCCACTACGGCCGAGATGGCCCGCAAGATCACCGAAGCCCTCGACGCCGCCAGGGCAGCCGCTGCCGACAGCAAGGCCGTACAGGAGGCGGCTGCCGGGCAGGATCGTCCGGAGCTGCAGAAGGCGATTGAAGAGATCGTCGACTCCGGTTTCGTCGGGGTGTCGCTGCGCGTGCACGACGAGCGAGGGGAGTGGGTCGGCAGCGCCGGGGTGGCCGAGCTGGGCGGGACCGCCAAGCCGCCGATCAACGGACACGTCCGGATCGGCAGCAACACCAAGACCTTCACCGCGACCCTGGTGCTGCGACTGGTGGCCGAGGGCAAGCTCGGGCTGGACATCCCGGCGGCCGACTATCTGCCCGAGTTCGCGCTGGACCGGCGGATCACGGTGCGGATGCTGTTGCAGCACACCAGCGGGGTGTTCAACTTCAGCGGCGAGGTCTACGACGACGGGACGGTCGCGCCGGGGATCCCCATCCCCTACAGCACCACGGGCAACGAGTGGGCGGACAACCGGTTCAAGACCTACCAGCCGGAGGAGCTGGTACGGCTGGCGTTGTCCAAGCCGGCGCGGTTCGAGCCGGGCACGGGCTGGAGCTACTCCAACACCAACTACGTGCTGGCCAGGCTGCTGATCGAGAAGGTCACCGGCCGCTCGCTCGCCGAGGAGATGCAGCGGCTGATCCTGGGGCCGCTCGGGCTGTCGGGCACCGTGGTGCCGGACGCCTCGCCGGAGATCCCCGAGCCGCACGCCCACGCCTACTACAGGTACGAGGACGCCGGCCGGCAGCAGACGGTCGACGTCACCCGCCACAACCCCTCCTGGATCTCCACCGGCGGCGACATGATCTCGACCACCCGGGACCTGCACACGTTCATCTCCGCGCTGATGGGCGGCAAGCTCCTGCCGGCCGAGCTGCTGGCCGAGATGTGCGCGCCGTACCCCACGGTCATTCCGGACATGGGTTACGGCTTGGGGGTGTTCGTACAGCAAACGGACCGCGGCGGCACCGTCATCACCCACAACGGCGGCATGGCCGGCTACGCGACGCTGATGTACAGCACGCCCGACGGCAGCAAGACCCTGACCGCCGCGCTGAACTGTGTGGACGACGCCGACCTGTCCGTGGCAACAGCGTTCCAGAACGCCCGACAGAGGCTCGTCAACGAGGTGTTCTGTGGCGGGCAGGCCGATCCGGCCCAGCCGACGGGCTGAACCCCTGTGGCCTGTACGCCTCGCGGGTCGCCCCCCTTCCGGTCGTGCATCAGGCAGAACGCGAACCGGGCCACGCCGAGCTCGACGAGTCCACATGGCCGGCCGTGGTGGACGAATTCGTGGCCGGGCTCGAGCACAAGGCAGGCTGAGCAGATGATGAACGGAGTCACGATCGGGCAGGCGGCGGCATTCGTCGGCGTCACGGTGAAGACGGTGCGGCACTACCACAAGCTCGGCCTGGTCGCGGAGCCCGAACGCGACAGCTCCGGCTACCGGCGGTACGGATCGGCCGAGTTGCTGCGGCTGGTGCAGGTCCGGACGCTGGCCGCCGCCGGGGTGCCGCTGGCCGAGATCGGGCCCCTGCTCGATGCCGACGCCGCGCTGTTCGCCGCCGCGCTCGCCGACATCGAGCGGCAACTCACCGAACGGATCGAGGAGTTGATCACGAGGCGGGACACGCTGCACCGGCTCGCTGACGGCGACCGGGCCCTGCTGCCCGACCGCGCTGTGGCGCTGCTGGAACGGCTGTCCGGCCTCGGCTTCCCCGCGGACGAGGTGGCGGCCACCAGGGAGGGCTGGGTGCTGGCCAGGGCCCTGGTCCCAGAGGGCTTCGACGACTACCTGACCCATGTCGAGCACGCCCTGCAAGACACCCGGTTCGTCGCCTTGATCAAGCGCGCCGCCGAAGCTGCGGCCTGGGAACCGGACGACCCGCGCATCGCCGAGCTCGCCACCGCCGTTGCCGACCACTTCCTCGCCAATCCCGCACATCTGAAGATCGTGACCGGTCTGCAAGCACGTACCGAGGCCGCGACCCGGTACAAGCTGATCGCCCTCCACGGCGAGGAGCAGGGATCGGCCGCGGCCCGGGGGGTCGCGCTCGTCGAGACCAAGCTCCGCGCCGCCGGCATCCATATCCCCAGACCGGACTCCTACTGACCGCGCCGTGTTCCGGTCCTTCGGCCCGGCGACCCGCCGGTCCGCCAGGCCAGAGCATCCCCATCGAATCCGGCTGCCCGAGTCGCCCAGAGAAGCAGCCCCCGCCTGGCCGACTCGCCTGCCGTCCCGATGCCGGCGACAGTGCCACGCACACCGCAGCAGAGCGACGGCCTATGCCACGTTCATCCTGGACTGGCCTGGTGAGCAGACGAGCGGCGTCAGCTCTCGATGCCCGTCTACTCACCAGGTCACCCGCAGCGCGTGCACGCCGTACACGGCGCTGAAGACACGGAAGCCGACCTGCTCGTACGGTTCGGCGAGGGCGACGCAGGGGAAGCGCCGCAGCAGGGCGGCGGAAGGCGATGCGCATCTCCGTCCGTGCCAGTGGCGCCCCGAGACAGTGGTGCACGCCGTCGCCGAAGGCGACTTCTCTGCGCTTCCCGACAGGTGAAAGGCGGTGGGTGACTGGCAGGCGGCTATCATCGACGCGTACGGCCGGTTCCGCGCGGGAGACGCAGGTCGAGCGGGGCCGAGGCGGTCGTCGTGACGGCAAGCAGAAGCACCGCACCGCCAGTCGTAACCTCGGTCCCGCCATTCCTCCTGACCTTAAACAGCGGGCATGACGACGAACGAGAAACCCGTGCTCGTTGTGCGGTTGAGGGGGAGATCGCACTTGATCCGGCGCTCGACCTCGCCCCTGCTGATCCCGAGCCCCTGGGCGATCAGCCGCTCCGGGCGGACAGGCACGGGATCGAGGAAACCGACGTCCACCCGGTACGGCCAAGCCGCATCGACGGCCGATGACTCCAGCTGCCACGCGCCACGCCAGTCGAGGGTGAACCGGTTGCGCCGTGCGACCGCGGGGTCCAGGAGCGCGTGCGCGACGAGCTCCTGATCGTTGTTCTCGAAGGCGCACAGCCTGGCCGGATCCACCGATCGGACCGGCACCCGCTCATGGACTGTGATCTTCGAGGTCCGATCGCAGCAGACACATCGGACGAGCAGCCACACGTCAAGCAGCTTGCCGTTGGCGTTGATCCGGAACCTGCCCTCGCCGACGGTGGCCGCCTCCGCGCGGCAGTCCAGGCAACGCATGGCGAGCAGCGGCAGCCGAGTCCTCCGCACGGACCAGGGCAGCACGAAATGATCTCTATGGGATTGTGAAGACATGATCTCTCTAAGACCTGACACAGAACGCTGAGCAGCCAGGGCGACTCAGAGATTCAGAGCAGCCCGGCGAGACCGGCCACGAGGCCGGTGAGAAAGCGCAGAAGAAGATGTCAGGCAGCGAGAGCAGGCGGCGTCACGCGACAGTCCCCACGACGAGTCCGATAGTGCTTGCCGCACGCTAGTGGTTCACGGGCAGCGCCACAATCGAATTTGTTTCCTGCCGATCGTCGGCGACAGGGTGGCAGCGCGACGGTGCCGGCCGGGGCGGTGCCGGCCAAGCGGGTTGGATCCGCGCAGCCGGGCGGTGATCGTGTTCCCTCGCGGCAGCCTGCTGTCATCTGGGCAGCGCCCGGGAAACGGAACTGTCGGCACGAGATGACCGACCCCGACCTGCACTTTTGCCGCTCCACCGTGGTCGTTTCCGGGTAGGCATGTGCCGTCAAAAACTTGTCACCGGCCGCAACCGAGCATGTTCGTGCAGGTCAGCGGCAGGCTGCGTACATGGTCACGGCGACGCCGATTACTGACTGCCGGCGGGAAAAGCGGGTGCGGCGGGCCGGTGGGGTGGTGTGTGATCGAGGGATGGCGATCGAGATGGGTAGGCCGGGGATCGACGGGCTCGGCGACGTGGTGCGGGTGTTGGGGGAGTGGCAGTACGACGGAGGGCCCGTGCAGTTGCATCCAGGGGATGTGGGGTGGTTCTGGCGGTTCGGTGTGGACCGGACTGCGGAGGCTACGCGGACCTGGAGTCGGGCTGGGGAGGTTCTGGCGGTCGGGCTGCTGGATGGTGCGGAGTTGCTGAGGTTGGCGTTCGCGCCGGAGGCGTTGCGGGAGGAGGAGTTGGCGCAGCAGGTGGTCGACGACGTGTCGGCACCTGAACGCGGTGTGCTCCTCGATGGCAGGGTGTACGTCGAGGCGCCGATGGGTGCGCTGGTCCAGGACCTGCTGTTCAAGGACGGCTGGGGGAGTGGCGAGCCGTGGACACTACTTCGGCGTGACCTCGGCGCGCCTGTGCCGGATCCCGGCGTTCGCGTCGAGGTGATCGGGCCGGAACGGGCACATGAGTGGGCCGCGGTCCTGCGGGCGTCGTTCGACGGGTCGACGTTCACCGACGAGCGCTGGCACGCGATGGCGGCAGGTGCGCCGTATGGCGACGCGCGGTGCCTGGTCGTTCGCGATGAGCAGGGCGAGGCGGTGGCGGCCGTGACGGTGTGGTCGGCGGGTGAGGGCAAGCCAGGGCTGATCGAGCCGATGGGGGTGCACCGGGCACACCGCGGTCACGGTTACGGTCGAGCCATCACGGTCGCCGCAGCGCGCGCACTCCAGGAGTTGGGTTCGTCCAGCGTGATCGTGTGCTGCCCGAGCTCCAACGTCGGCGCCGTCGCCACCTACCAGTCGGCCGGCCTCCAGCAGTTGAACGAGAGACGGGACCTGTACCGCAACGCTTCCTGAGGCCTTCGGTGTGGGGGCGGGTGCGGAACGCGAGACACAATCCGGGGTGCCGTTAACGGCTGTGTCACCAGCCCCAAACGCGGATGATCATCCTTGATGCTGCGGTGTGTCATGGTCCATCCGCTGTAGTGGGTCACCTGCCCTGGAGCGCACGCCGTTAGGCATTGACGACCTGGCCGAGCACTGGACGATTCTCGAGGAGGAGATGCTCCTCGTATCAGGCAAGCGCGGCGCGACGCGGCTGGGGTTGTATGAGGGGAGCGGCAGCACGATCGAGTGCCACCGCACCCAGATACGGGGTCATCTGGACTACCGGGTGAGGTTGTCGGTGGCGTCTGCGACCGTCTGCTGCGTGGGTGAGCTGATCGAGCGGGTGGATGAACAGGACCGCGTGCTGGAAGTCGTGGAGCGCGCGGAGGCGGTGCGTCGGCGGTGGATGCATCGGATCGCGACGACGATCTGCCGCGATCGGAGGGGGCGGATCCTCGTGCTGCGCCGAGCCGAGGGGCATGTTCGCTTTCCCGGCCACTATGACGTGATGGTCGGCGGCGCGGTGGGCGTAGGCGAATCGTATGAGGACGCGGCGGCCCGCGAACTGGTCGAGGAACTGGGCGCCGGCGTCCCGGTCCGCTTCTTGTTCAAGTTCCTGTGCCAGGACGGGATCAGCCCTGTCTGGTTCGGGGTGCACGAGGCCTTGATCGCCGAGCCATTGGCTCCAGATCCGTCCGAGATCGCTTGGCATGCCTGGCTCACGGAGCTCGAACTGCGGAAGGTGGTCAATCGAGGGCCCTTCGTTCCAGGTGGGCGAGAAGCCCTGCGCCGATATCTTGGCCGCTCGGCTCAGTGACGAACGGCCGCTCCCTGGCTGATGCTTGCTCAGGTACAGGACGGGTTAGCGGCGTCAGCACATTCGTGACCAGCTCCGCCACGGGCCGCTGCCTCAACCCGCTCGCCAGGTGGAAGTGTGCCGGAGGTGTCCTTGCCCTCCACGTAGGCCAGCACGTGCAGGCGCTTGCGGGCGAACCGCTCGGCCATCAGCAGCAGGAAGCCGGCCACGGCGCCGCGGCTGGGAACCTCGGCAAAGATCGCCCGTTTGAGGCTGGTGACATGGGCGTTACCGGCCCCCCAATCCCGCCGGCAGGCCACCTCGCCGGGCTCTCAGCCCACCTGGTCTCAGGTCAGGTGTCGATGTGCGGGACCCAGACCGACGCGTACTCCAGGTCTGGGCCGTACGAGTAGATCGCCCGGAAGGCGGGCGTGACCAATGTCGGTGTAAGGGACGGCGCCCGGCGGCATCGGATCGTCGGCCAGTCCAGCACAGCGACGATCAACGCCCGCAGGGCCAGCACCGCCAGGCGCAGGGCGTCCTGACTTCGGGGGCGAAATGGACAGGGCGCTTCACTGGTGGGTGCCGTCGTCCAACCCGCGATCGGCGTAGTTAGGGGAGGTGTGGACCGTCATCTCGATCTCACCGCGGCCGGCGGTGGTCTCGCGCTCCCGCTTCAGTTGCACATACCCCGCGAAGTCCGCTTCGCAGATGAGCACCGCGCGTTCTTTGTCGGAGCGAGAGTCGGGTGAGGCGGTGGCCGTAACCGCGCGGGACACGAGCGGGCCGAGCTGATAGCTGTGACTGAGCGCTTCAGTTGGCGGGAATCGCCCGCTGAAACGCTCAGTCACCACAATTGATTGTTACGAGGCGCCGTTAGCCGGCTTCCAGAACGAAGAACAAGAAGGCCAGGATCCTCGTGCCCGCGAACTCGCGAAATTCGGGGAACACATCGCGTGCTTCCGGCACGGGCGGCGGTTCGCTGATGACGCTGACGCGAAAGCCGGCCGCGGTGAAGGCGTCTGTCATCGCGTGCAGCGGCCGGTCCCAGAAGCGCATCTGCGCGGTCTGCCCACCCATGGTCCATTCTTCGGTCCGGTTACGGGTCTCGAAATAGTGGATCTTGTCGCCCGCCGAGTGACGCATGAGGGCGATGGCGAAAGGATGCTCGACCGAGACGAGGAGTCTGCCACCAGGCCTCAGCACGCGTCGCAGCTCGGCCAGCGTCGGTCCCCAGTCTTCCAGGTAGTGCAGCACCAGGGACGCGATGACGTCGTCGAACGCGTCGTCGGGGAAGGGCAGTGGGCTGGCCAGGTCGGCGACCTGCAGGTCCGCGTCGGCGCCCAGCCGCCGTCGGGCCAGCTCCAGCATCCCGGCGCTCGCGTCGACGCCGGTCACGATGGCGCCTCGATCGCGCAGCTCGGAGAACAGGGGGCCTGAGCCGCAGCCGGCGTCGAGGATGCGCCGCCCGGTCACGTCCCCGGCGAGCTCCAGCATCGCGGGCCGCTCGTAGTACGCGTTCAGGAGGCTGGTCTCGTTCTCGGCCGTGTACCCCTCGGCGATTCTGTCGTAGTCGTTGAATCGGGACGGATGTGCGGTCTCAACGTGATTTTCCGGCACGGTAGGCATGCGGGCCATTTTGGCCCACCAGTCTCGGGCGGCACAGCCGTACGGCGCGTTTGCCGTGGCCGAGCGCTTCGAAATCGCCGCCTTGTTGAGTAACGGTCTGCTCACGTCACGCTGAAGTCCGTGAGGGTGATTCTTTCAGGTCGGTCGGTGTGTTAGAAATTGGCGATGAGGCCACCTGGTCGCATCGGGCGAGGCTGGAGGATGTCCTTCCGGCACGCCGGTTCTCCTGGCGACCCGGCCGGTGGCACCGGCCAGGACTGGCCTGTCTGACCTCCACGGGTCGGGGCCACACCCTGGACCGTGACTGGTACGGCAGGTGGATCCGAGTCGAGGGCCGTGAGGGTGTCCGTCATAGGGGATCGTTGACCCGTCAGCCGGCCCTTTGGGTCTGCCTCTCCACTGCAGCGCGGAGCGCCGCACCGAACTGGTCTGGTGCTTCCAGCCATGGATGGTGCCCCGCGTTTGGGACGATGATGACCTCGCAGTTTAGGCGTGTTCCGAGACGCCGCAGGGCATCAGCAGGGCGGCTGTCGCCGGCCCCGCCGATGATCACCGCGCCGGGCGGCAGGTGCTCGCGAAGCTCGTCCACGTGTGATTCGAGCGGGTCGGCTTTCTTGGCTGCGTTGAGCTGGGTGTTCATCGCGTAGTTGACGGGCCGCAGCGTATGGGCTGATGCCAGCGCCCAATCCCATGCCCGCGTTCGGTCGGCGTGGTCGGTGAACCACGACAGCGTGAGGTACTCGATCTCCTCGGCGTCTGTGCGCGATTCGATCGCATCGAGTTCGTCGAGCCTGGCCTGCTGCTCGTCAGTGCGTCGCGCTCGCTGTGCTGCTCGGTCGGCTTCCCGCCATGGATCCAGGAAGGGCCCAGCGATCTGAATCAGTCCGGCCACGCGCTCGGGATGGGCCAGCAGGAAGTAGCCGGCCATATTGGTTCCGAACGAATGCCCCAGCAGAACGACCCGGTCGTGCTTCCACGCATCGAGCAACAACGCCAAGTCGTGAACGTGGCGGACGATCGTGTGGTCTCCCTGCCAGGACGAGCCGCCGGTGCCGCGCTGGTCGTAGCGGTGGACCAGGCACAGGTCGTCGATGATGCCGGCGACCGGGGCGAGATAGTCGGGGACTCCTGGACCGCCGTGCACCATGACCACGGGAAACCTCTGCGGAATCACCGAGCCTGTGGTCCACGTACGTAGCTGTGCACCGTCGTCCAACTCGATCATGGTCGCGGTCATGGACGTGAGTGTAATGCGGCCGGGTCCGATAAGACGATCTTTCAACGGACACTCGCCGGGCTGGACGCGGGAAGCTTCTTCCCCAGGTCAGGGCCTATATAGCGGCTGGTGTCACGTTGGTTGACGGCGCCACGGGAACCACCGTGATCGCGGCGGCCGACGCGTTAGCAGGATCGCTGCGCAGTCCTCCTACCATCCGCAACCACGGCATAGGGGCCGGCAACGGGTGCCACCTGAATGCGGCAGAAACGGTCCACGGGCTTGACCACGGGTCGGTGAGATCTGAGGTTCGCGCTGATCGAGTCGATCGACTCGGAGTCGACCGACGCCGAGCGCAGCCTCCTGGACGCGGTGGAGTACGTGATGCACTACTGTTCGCGGCGCCGGCGCGCGACATGGACGGTGATGTCGGCGGTGATCTCCACCGTCGCGGGCAGAACCTGCATGATCCGGCCGAACACCTGCTCTTGCTCCAAGGTCGGCAACATGAGATAAGCCGAGACCGTCGAGAGATAGCCGACGTACTCGCGAGCACTCATCGTCAGGCGCCGCTCGACCACGGACTGCTGAACATCAGCGAACCACTCCGACCGCTGGAGCTCCGTACCCGGCCACTGCATGTCATGCTCCGGAGGCGTCCCATCCGGAGACGGAATCTCGTCGCTCGCCAAAAACGGTGACCGTGCCACGCGAACAGCTTCTTCCACAGCGGGGTCACCCAGCTGGACCGGCCCGCCGAACGAAGCAAAAACGCCACCAGGCTCCAGGAGCGCCGCCATGCGTGACCACCGCCCCTCCGGTTTTGTCCAATGCAGCGCCGCTGCCGCATAAACCAGTCCGTATCTCTCGCCCGGCCGCAAGTCCTCGAACAGGGCTTGTACGGTCCTGACGTTCGCCGGCACGTGCTTACGCAACTCGGCGAGCATGGCCCTATCAGGCTCGGTCGCGGTGACCGTGACTCCTTGCTGAGCAAACAGGCGGGTGGCTTTGCCTGTCCCGGCGCCGATTTCGAGGGCAGTCCGAACCGGCTGAGCCGCGTATGCCATCACTCTGTGGAAAACCTCCACGGGATACCCCGGCCGGAACTGTTCGTATGCTTCCGCCATCACTCCGAAACTCAGTGCGCGACTCGACATGCGGAGCATCTTGACACGAGCTGCGCCGTCAATGCTTGATCTTTTCGCTTGGCCTCGCCACCCGATCGTGGGCAGCAGAAGCCTGAAGCCACAACGATGAAGCGCAAGCCGCTGACGTGACCGGACCCTGAAGGAGGGGCATGCCCGAACGGCTCATGACGTAGATCACGAGAGCGACCCCGCCGCACAGATCTGCTGTACTGAGCAAGCCGGTATGCCGATGCTCGCGTCTGACGCCCTGACGCCCTGACGCCCTGATGTCTGCTGCGCCGGCTGCGACGCGCGCAAGGGCCCACGGGCACGAACGCTCCCGGCGCCCCGCTCCGCCCCGCCCCGGCCGCCGACGAAGCGTGGTGTGGCAGCTAACGTGCGTACGCGGTCCGGACGCTTGTGGTGGCGGCCCCGCCGGCACCGGAGCGGATGCGCACCGCGTGAACCAAGGCGGTGATGCCGCACATGACCGTGTGGCCCCGGCCGTACGTCAGCGTCGACGACTGGTGATGCCGTCAGCCATGGCGCGCTCGGCGGTGACATCGGTGATGAAGGCCCTCATTGCCGCGGCGCACTCGGGCGCGTGGGTCTCGAGCAGGAGGTGGCCGGCGTCGTAGACGTGCATCTCGAGCCGGTCGAGCGTACGCGCGTAGCCCATGATCTCGGACAGGTCGAAGAACGGGTCGTGGCGGCCCCAGAGCAGCAGACACGGTGGCTGGCGGGTCCGGTGGTAGTCGGCCAGCTCGCCGAAGCGGGCGACGTGGCTGGCGTAGTCGCAGAACAACTGGAACTGGGCTTCGACGTTGCCCGGCCGCGACATCCGCTCCCAGTCCAGGTGCCACGTCTCCGGCGGGTGGAGGTCGCGCACCCGCTCCGGCAGCCCGCCCAGGTACTGCTCGCGGGCGCCCTCGAAGTTCAGCCACTCGGGCAGCCGGGCACGGTTGGCCTCCGAAGGATCGGCCCAGAAGGCCCGTGTGCTGTCCCACTGGCTACCCAGACCATCCTCGTGGGCGTTGCCGTTCTGCACGATGAGCCCGAGGATGCGCTCGGGACGCCGGGTGGCGAGGTGGTAGCCGACCGGGGCGCCGAAATCGTGCAGGTAGACGAAGAACTCGTCGACGCCGATCTGCTCCAGGAACGCCTCGACGGTGTCGGCCAGGTTGGCGAACGTGTACGCGTACTCATCGACGCCGGGCGCCGCGGAGAACCCGAAGCCCGGCAGGTCCGGGGCGATGACCCGGCTCACCTCGGCCAGCGGCGAGAGCACGTGCCGGAAGGTGTGCGATGAGCTGGGGAAGCCGTGCAGCAGCAGTACGCAGGGCTTGTCCGCCGCGCCGGCCTCTCGGTAGAAGACCTCGAGCCCGTCCACGTGGAGGCTGCGGTGGCGTGGCTTGTCGGTCGCCTGCATCTTACGGTCTCCTTGGTTGGCCTATCCCGCCGATTCCATCCAGGCGTCAGAACTACCCAACAGACACTGAACATCCCCGGGTGAGTCTCAGACCCCCTCAGTCCGCATGAACTCCGGGAGATCACCGAGTCCAGCCGAGATGCGGGTAGCGGCACGGTGACGGTTCCCGAGCGCGCAGCACCTTGAAACCGACCTGGTCAGCCCCCTTGGTCACGATCTTGCGAGTGAGATGCAAGAAGCTACGCGCCCACTCCACAAGGACGGCTCAGGCCAGGGCCGAGATCTCGATCCGGGTGGGGTCGGTGGGGGAAACCAGGCAGGAAAGCACGACGTTGCCCCGCTCCAGGCGTTCCCCCATGGACGGGGTGAGCCGGGCCGTGCGCTCGATCTCGTACGGGCTGCCGGCCTGAGGGGTCACGCGGAGCCGCAACAGCCAGATGTAGCGTCCGTTGAGCTTGTTGGACGTCTCCTCGGCCCCCAGGACAGCCGCGTTGCACGGCACCGCCGCCGCGCGCTCCTCCGGTGTGAAGGTCTGCAGCGCAGCCGATTCCAGGCTCGCGAACGAGATGGAGCCCATGGCGAGCACCCCCGCGCCCAGGAGGAGGAACGCCGCGCTGACGTAGGCCCCGACCCGGGTGTGCGGCTTCCGCCGCAGCACGAGGAACAGCACCAAGCCCACGATCAATGCAATGACGGCGAGTGTCCCGAAGACGATCGATGCCATCGTTCTTCCTCACGCTGAAAGGCGGAGCCTGGTGGGCCGGCCTTGTCCGTTCCGATGCCGATAGTTGATCAGGTGTCGCTTGCAGGGCGACTGCAGCCTGCATGATCGCGCTGATCTCTCGCAAGCGGCACAGCCTCGTCGGAGGCGCTCAGCGCCGACTCACCTGCGAAGCGTCCGTCCACGCTCGTCGAGGCGGCCTGCCGGCGGCAGACCGCCTGGGACGGCGTCGGCGCCTGAACGACGACGGAATTCAGGCGGACTCGCTCGCGGATGCACGGCAGGGAAGGGCGCGATGACGAGCAGCACGAGCATGCTGTCCCCGCACAGCGTGGTGCACGTGCTGAGGATGAAGCTTTGCTCCGGCCTGTGGACGGCGGGGTTCCCGCTACCTCGCCACGGGCTTCCGGCGCGCATCCTGCGGTGTGGCGCGACGAAGGCGCGGGTGTGCGTGATCGAGGTGGTGGACCGGTTCGGTCACGCGACCGCTGCCGCCGACGTCGGAGAAGGCGCTCACCGCGCCCCCTCGCGGCCCCCCGACCGCGGACCGCTTCCCCAGGGTCAGATCCATGCCGGACCCGGGGGCCGGTTGGACCCCGAACCGATCCCGCCCGGTCGGGACCCGGACCGATCCCGCCCGGTCGGGACCCGGGTCGGTCCCGACCGGGCGGATGATCAGGCTGCGGCCGGCTCCGGCAGGACCGGGCGGGTGTCGGCCAGCGCCGGGTAGTCGGTGTATCCGGTCTCCCCTCCGACGTACATGAGGTTGTCGCGCAGCGGGTTGAGCGGCGCCCCGGCGCGCAGCCGTTCGACCAGGTCGGGGTTTGCCAGGAAGGCCCGGCCGAGCGAGACGAGGTCGGCTCCGGCGGCCAGCAGCCGCTCGGCTTCCCGCCGGCCGCCGTCGGCCGGAAGCGGGCCGGGCCACGGCAGCATCGGGTTGGCGATGAGCGCGCCCGGCCAGGCCTGGCGGAGCTGGTGGAAGAGCGGCCGGCCGGGTTCGGCGAAGACGACGTGCAGGTAGGCCAGTCGGGCGTCGGCCAGCGCGCCGATCAGCGCCGGGTAGACGGCCTCGATGTCGGCGTCGTCCTCGTGCATGCCGTTGGCGGTGACGCCGGGGGAGACGCGCAGGCCGACCCGCTCGGGGCCGATCGCCTCGGCGACGGCCCGCACCACCTCGACCGCGAACCGGATGCGGCCGGCCACCGAGCCGCCGTAGCCGTCGGTGCGGTGGTTGGTGGCCGCGGACAGGAACTGGTGGATCAGGTAGCCGTTGGCGCCGTGCACCTCCACCCCCTCGAACCCCGCCTCGACGGCCTTGCGGGCGGCGGCGGCGAAGTCGGCGACGGTGGCACGGATCTCGTCCGCGGTCATCTCCCGCGGCACCACGGTGGCCTGGTGCCCGCCGGGCGTGAAGATCGTGCCGGGCATCGGGACCGGCGACGGCGCGACCGGCGTCAGCCCGGTGGTGTCGGGGTGGCCGATCCGGCCGCCGTGCTGCAGTTGCAGGAACATCCGGCCACCGGCGGCCCGTACGGCGCCGGTGACGTTCCGCCATCCGGCCACGTGCGCGTCGTCGTAGATCGCCGGAATGTTGGGATAGGTCCTGCCCACCGCGTTCGGCGTGGCGGCCTCGGCGATGATCAACCCGGCGGAGGCGCGTTGCGCGTAGTAGGTGGCCATCAGCGGCCCGGGCACGCCGTCGGCTCCGGCTCTGGTGCGTGTCATCGGCGCCATCACCAGCCGGTTGGGCAGGCTCAGCGCGCCGAGGCGGGCGGGTTCCAACAGGCGGTGGGTCTGCTCTGCGTCAACCATGATCGTGCCTTCCATCCGGTACTGATGTCCTTGACAGGGATCACTGTGCTCGCCCGCGCTTCGGAGCCGCTGACGGTCCGCTGACGGCCCGCCCATCAGCGATGTGTACGGTGCAGCCATGCGGTTCGGTGTTCTGGGTCCCCTGACGGTGTGGGACGGCGCGGGCAGCCCGGTGAGGGTGCCCGAGGCGAAGGTCAGGGCGCTGCTCGCCGATCTGCTCGTCCACGAGGGGCGGCCGGTCTCGGCCGACCGGCTCATCGACGACCTGTGGGGCGACGACCTGCCGGGCAATCCTGCCAACGCCCTCCAGGCCAAGGTCTCCCAGCTGCGCCGCGCCATCGGCCGCGACCGCGTCGAGCACCAGGCGGCCGGCTACCGGCTGCGTCTCGACCCCGGCACCGACGAGGTCGACGCCGACCGGTTCGGCTCCCTGGTGGCCGCGGCCCGCTCGGCCGGCGACGCCCGCGCGCGGGCCGCGCTGCTCACCGAGGCGCTCCGGCTGTGGCGCGGGCCGGCCTACGCCGACGTCGCCGACCAGGAGTTCGCGCGTACGGCGGCGCAGCGCCTGGCCGAGCAGCGGCTGGCCGTCCTGGAGGAGCAGGCCGAGGCCCGCCTGGAGTCCGGCGAGCACATCCTGCTGACCGGCGAGCTCGCCGACCTGGTGGCCCGCCATCCGTTGCGGGAACGGCTGCGCGCCGTCCAGCTGCGCGCTCTGTACCTGGCCGGTCGCCAGAGCGAGGCACTGGCCTCGTACGCCGACCTGCGCGACCGCCTGGCCGACGAGCTCGGCCTCGACCCGGGCCCCGAGCTGGCCGCGCTCCACCGTGCGATCCTGCGTCAGGACGCCTCGCTGATCCCGGAGCAGGCCCGGGATTCCTGGCTGTCCCCGGCCCGGGCCCGGTCCGCCTTGCTGTCCCCGGCTGGGGGCGGGGACGATGTGCGCGCGTCGGCACCGAGTGTCGAGGCTTCGCCCGCTCCGGCACCGGACCGGCAGCCCACGGACGCCGTGAGTCCTGCCGTGGCGGGGGAGGCCCGCCCGTGCTCGAACCTGCCCACCCCGTTCACCGCCCTGATCGGTCGCGAGCGATCCCTGGACGAGGTCGGCGAGCTGCTCGGCGGCGCCCGCCTGGTCACCCTCACCGGGCCAGGGGGAGTCGGCAAGACCCGGCTCGCGGTGGCGGCCGGGACCAGGCTCGGATCGGCCACGCCCGATGGGGTGTGGCTGGTCGAGCTGGCCGCGCAGCACGGCGGCGTGGCCGACGTCGCTCAGCTGGTCGCCGACGTGCTCGGCGTGAGGGACGACACACCGCCGGGCTCCGGGCCGGGCGCGGACGCCGCGCCCGCCGACCAGCCCGCCCCCGACCAGCCCACCGCCGTCCAACCAGCCGTCATCCAGCCGGCCGCCGTCCAGGCCGCCGACCGCGTCGTCTACCGGCTGGCCGCCGCCCTGCGTGACCGGCGGATCCTGCTCGTCCTGGACAACTGCGAGCACATCGTCGAGCCGGTGGCCGCCCTCGCGCACGCGCTGCTCGGCGCCGCGCCCGGCCTGCGCGTCCTTGCCACCAGCCGGGAACCGCTCGGCGTGCCCGGCGAGGCCGTGTTCGTCGTCGAACCGCTCCCGCCCGCCGACGCCGTACGGCTGTTCGCGGAACGGGCCGCCGCCGCCGACCCCGGCTTCTCGCTGGGCGAGGACACCCGCGAGCCCGTGTCGGAGATCTGCCGCCGGCTCGACGGCATCCCGCTCGCCCTCGAACTGGCCGCCACCCGGGTGCGCGGCCTCGGCGTGCGGGAGCTGGCGGCACGCCTGGAGCACCGCTTCCGGTTGCTCGCCTCAGGGCAGCACGGCCTGCCGGCGCGGCAGCAGACTCTGCGGGCGGTGATCGACTGGAGCTGGGAGCTGCTGAGCGCGCCGGAACGCACGGTGCTCAGCCGCCTGGCCGTGCACAGCGACGGCTGCGACCTGGACGCCGCCGAGGCGGTCTGCGCAGGGGCCGGCGTGGCCGCCGAAGACGTTGTCGAGCTGGTGCTCCGCCTCGTCGACCGGTCACTCGTCGTGAGGGTCGACGGTCCCGCCGGCCCTCGCTACCGGCTCCTGGAGTCGGTGGCCGCCTACGCGCGCGACCGCCTGGCCGAGACGGACGAGACCGCCGAGGTGCGCGACCGGCACCTGCGGCACTACCTCGACCTGGCCGAACGGGCCGAGCCGCGGCTGCGCGACGCCGGGCAGCGGGCATGGCTCGGCCGCCTCGACGCCGAGGCCGCCAACCTGCGCGCGGCGCTGGAAGAGGCGGTACGGCAGGCCGCGGCGGGCGAGGGAAGCAGCCGGGCCGTCCGTCTCGCCACCGCGCTGTCGTGGTGGTGGCTGCTGCGCGGACGGCTGGGCGAGGGGCACCGCACCCTGGCGCCCGTTCTCGCCGTCGCGCCCGACGCCGCCGAGCTCCACCTGGCGCAGCACGCTTTCACACTGCTGACCGGCGGGCGGCCCGCGGCACCGGCACCTGACGAGGCGGCGATCGAGGACCCCGTACGGCGCGGCCGCGCGCTCTGGCTGTACGCCTACGCCCTGTTCCACGCCGGTGACCCCGCCGCCGGCGAGAAGGTCAACGCACGGGCGCTCGACCTGTTCGCCGTCACCGGTGACCGGTGGGGTGGCGCCGCCGTGCTCGGGCTGCGCGCCATGCACGCGCTGGTGGGCGGCGACCTCGACGGCATCGAGGCCGACGGCCTGCGCAGCGCCGCGACCTTCCGCGAGCTCGGCGACCGCTGGGGCGAGCTGCAGGCGGTCACTCCGCTGTCCACGCTGGCCGAGATCAGGGGCGACTACGCCGAGGCCGCGCGCCTGCAGTACGACGGGCTGCGCATCGCGCAGGAGCTGGACCTGGCGGGCGAGGTCTCCGCCCGGCACTCCGGGCTTGGCCGGCTGGCGTTGCTCGCGCACGAGTGGGACCGGGCGCACGACCTGCACGAGCGGGCCCGGCAACTGGCCGCCGAGCAGGGACACCTCTACGACGAGGTCCACGCTCTCATGGGGCTCGCGCTCGGGGCACGCCGTTCGGGCGACCTGGACGCGGCGCGGTCCTACCTCGTCCGCCTGCGCGACGAGTACCCGTCCTCGCAGATCGGGGAGCATCTGGTGCTCGCCGAGCTCGGCTTCACCGCCGAACTCCGTGGCGACGCGGCCGAGGCGACCGCCTGCCACCTACGTGGCCTGGAGATCGCCGCCTCCCTCGGCGAGCCGCGGGCCCTCGCCCTGTCCTTCGAGGGGCTGGCGGGAGCCGCGGCACTGCCGACGGGCAGCCCCGCTGACGATGCCGCGGACGGTGTCGCGGCCGGGCGCGCGGCGCTGCTGCTCGGCGCGGCGGACGCGGCGCGCCGGAGCGTCGGCGCCCCGTTGCCCGAGGCCGAGCGCGGTGATGTCGACCGGATCACCGCGGCGGCGACCGCCATCCTGGGCGAGGCGGCGTTCGCCGCGGCGTTCCAGCGGGGCGCGACGCTGGCGCCGGGAGAGGCCGGCCGCGTGGCCGGGGCGGTGCCGTCCCCGGCCATCGCATGCCGATGATCCCGACAAGGATCATCCCGAACTCCAGGATGAGCGCGCCGAACGTCAGGGCCCAGAACGCGTCCCAGAAGCTGAGGCCGAAGCCGAGGGCGGCGCCCAGCATGAACTGGGTCAGCGCGGACACCTGCCCGAAGCGCTGAACGGCTACCGACCACCAGGGGTAGCGGGCAGTCGTAGGTACTCGGCTGAGTGAGTAGTCGTCGACGGCAGAGGCCACGGTGTCCTCCCAAGAGACCAGGTTGGGAGAACGCTAAGGACGGCACGCGCATCTGAACAGATGCGGAGCGCACCATGCGTCCCCGTATGTGCGGCAGTCTGCACCACCGCCCGGCGGCTTCAGCAGATCTTCTGGAAGGGCTCTCCGCCTGGGAGGTAGCGGGTCCACTCCTCCTTGGTGAGCGAACGGCCGGCCATCGCGCAGACCGTTGTCATCGGCTCCGACGGAATGCCCGGCTTCCACAGCAGGATGGTTCCGGCGTTGTCGGAGCTGGCCAGGGTCTGGCCGTCGGGGCTGAACGCCAGCGCCACGACGTCCTCGGTGTGGCCCTTGAGCGGGTTGCCGATCGGCCTCCTGGTTGGCACGTCCCACAGTTGGACGCCGCTGTCCTCGCCCTCGGTGGCCAGGGTCTGGCCGTCAGGGCTGAACGCCACCGCGCCATGGCCCTTGACCGGATCTCCCGACGGCTGCTGGGTCCTGGTGTCCCACAGCCGGGTGGTCCCGTCGTCACTGAGGGCGGCCAGGAGCTTTCCGTCCGGACTGAACGCCATCGACGTAAGGCCCTCCATGGGGTTTCCGATCTGCCGCCGGGTCGCCGTGTCCCACAGCCGGATGGTTCCGTCGCAGGCGGTGGCCAGGCTCTTGCCGTCCCTGCTGTAGACGACCGCCTGGACGGGGGCGGTCCCGGCCCGGATCGGCGCCCCGATCGGTCGCCGGGTGGCTGGATCCCACAGTGAGACGGTCCCGTTGCCGCCGCCGACGGCCAGGATCTTGTCGTCCGGGCTGAACGCCACCGAATCGACGCTGTGCCCGGCCTGGATCGGCTCTCCGGTCGGCTGCCGGTCCGCCATGCCCCACTGCTGGATCTCTCCGTCGGGATCGGCGATGGCCAAGGTCTCGCCGTCCGCGCTGAGCGCCATGGGCCAGGCGTTGTTGCCGTAGGCGTTCGGCGTCCCGATCGGCTTGCCGAGCTGCCGGCCGGTCGCCGGGTCCCACAGCCGGACGGTCTCCTCCATACCGCTGCTGATCAGCGTCTTGCCGTCCGGGCTGAACAGCAGTGGCGTGACCTCCTCGGTGTGGCCCTTGAGCGGGTCTCCGATCGGCCGCCGCGCCGCCGGATCCCACAGTCTGACGGTCCGGTCCGAGCTGCGGGTGACCAGGAGTCCGCCGTCCGGGCTGAAGGCCACCGCCGAGACGCTGTAGGTGTGGCCGGTGAGCGTGTCCCCGACCTGACGGCCGGTCGCCGGGTCCCACAGCCGGACGGTCTGGTCCCAGCTTCCGGTGGCCAGGGTCTTGCCGTCCGGGCTGAACGCGATGGCGCTGACGGGCCCGTCATGACCTCGCAGCGGGCTGCTGATGGCGTCGCCCGTGACGGAGTTCCACAACCGGACCTCTCCGTCGTCCTCTCCGGTGGCCAGGATCCCGCCATCCGCGCTGAACACGACCGACCGGACAGCGCCGGTGCGGCCGCCGAGCGGCTTCCCCTTCCCGGTGGCGAGGTTCCAGAGCCAGGCCCCGTCGCGACCCGCGCTGGCGAGTGTCGTGCCGTCCGGCCTGATCCGCAGAGACTCGACGTCGTCGGCGTGACCGGTGAGCGGAGCCCCGATCTGCCGCCAGGTCGCCGTGTCCCACCGCCGGATCTTCTCGTCGGACCCGACGGTGACCAGGGTCGCGCGGTCCGGGCTCAGCTCCAGGGCCGCGATCACGTCGCCCGGGCCGGTGAAAGTGGTCCCGATCTGCCGCCAGGTCGTGGTGTCCCACAGCCGGACGGTTCCGTCCTCCCCGAGGGTGACCAGGGTCCGGCCGTCGTGGCCGAACGTCACCAACCGGAAATCCGCGGTGAACGGGCTCCCGATCCAGCGGCGGGTCACCGGGTCCCACAGGCGCATGGTCCGGTCGTCGCCGGCCAGGACCTTGCCGTCCGGGCCGAGCGCTTTGATGTCGCCGAGGCCGTTCAGGACAGCCCTGGCGGGGGTCGCCAGGGAGGCGAGCATGCCGTGGCGCGCCTCGGCGGTCGCCTTGAAACGCGAGGCCGCGGCGGCCAGGAGCCCGGCCACCACTGGGTCACGGACCTGTTCCCGGCGCGTGACCAGCAGGCTGGACACCGCGCTCCGGTGTTGCGCCTCCGCCCTGTCCCGCTGTGCCCGCGCGAGGTTGGCCGAGCCGACCGCGGCCACCGCGCTGACCACCGCCGCCGCGGTCAGGAGGGACAGCCCCGTCCAGGAGAACCGCCGGAACCGCCGGGCCCGACGGTGCTGGCGGACGTCCTCGCCGACGAGCTCGTCCTTGGGGCGGTGGTGCAGGGCGGAGGCGAGCGTCGCGACGGCGTCGAGGAAGGCGGGGTTGCCGAGGGACAGGTCGGTCTGGGTGCGGATCGAGCGCAGGTCCACCCAGAGCGGCACCTCGGAAAAGCCCCGGAGCAGCGACTCGGGCAGGGCCGTGGTCAGGGTGTCGTCGAAGTGCCCCGCCTCGTGGTCCCAGACGAGCTCGCCGTCGGTGAGCACGATGAGCATGGGCCGTTGCGCCGCGAGCGAGCGCCAGTGCTCGACCTCCCGCCGGACCCAGACGGAGCGCGCCGAGTCGGGCGAGGCCAGCAGGATGAAGCAGCGCGAGGCGTCCAGCGCGGCGTCGATCGTCGTCCACAGGCCCGGCGAGGCGGACAGGCTTCGGGCGTCGCAGAAGACGCGCAGGGCACGCAGGCGGTACCAGGGGCGGGCGAACTGGTGGAGGGCGTCGCGCAGGGCGGGGCCGAGGCGGCCGTCGGCGGCACGGCTGTAGGAGATGAACCCGTCGTAGTGACCCGGAGATGGCTTCTCGCGCTTACCGAGGAGATCCACACACCCGATTCTGAGGCTTCGGGAGTGCTTCGGGATTGAGTATGGGCCTACTCATGCCGCAAGGGTCCGTTCGGGCGATCATCGGGATCCGGACAGTTCGGAGAGGACCGCGCCATGAGATGGTTGGCTCGATCGCTGGTCGCGTTGCTCGTGGTGCTGGCGTATCTCGCGCCCGCCGCGGCCCAGGCCGAGGATGTGACGGTCACCGTCCACCTGTACCGGGTGGTCGAGGTGGAGTGCGGCGAGGGGGCAGGCGAGTCGTGCCCGAACGACTACTACCCGAAGTTCCGGATCGACGGCAAGAACTTCGACGGCAAGGCCGACTTCTGCTGCGCCCACGGTCCCGACTTCAGGACCAACTGGGTCCACAGCGAGAAGGTCGACAGCACCCACAACCCCATCGACATCCACCTGGAACTGTGGGACCAGGACGACGCGACCCCTGACGACCCCATCGACTGGGGCCAGCCAGGAGATGACCTGGACATCACGTTCGATCTGAACACCTGCGTCTTCACCGGTGGCGGCCTGACCGCCCAGCAGGGGGCGGGCATCCTGTCTCTGGCGGGGCAGAGCGAGGCCGGCGGCGTCGACTCGGCTCGCGGCTACTTCACCATCACCACCCCGCACTGCCTCGACCTGGCGAGGAACGCGGGCGGCGACAGCGACGGCGACGGCATACAGAACGCCTGGGAGACACCCGGTCTGGGTCTCGACGCCAACATCGACGGCACCGTTGACCTGCCGCTGGGCGACCCGCCGTACAACGCCCTGCCGTACCGGAAGGACCTGTTCGTCGAGGTCGACTACATGACCGGATTCCGGCCCGACTACCTGGGCCTCCTGGACGTGGTCGGCGCGTTCGACCGCGCGCCGGTCGATCCGTACCCGGGCGGCAAATACCTGGGCGTCGGGCTCCACATGCTGGACATCGACGAGGAACTGCCGCACGTGCCCGTGCTCCGCTTCGTCCCGGACAACGACGGACAACCGGACAACTTCAGCTTCATCAAGAACGGCGCGCGGAACAGCACCTGCGCGGGCGCCTTCGGCACCGCCGCCGACCGCTCCAGCCCGAACTGCGCGAACATCCTGAAGGCCAAGAACATGGTGTACCGCTACATGATCTTCGGCGACCGCGTCGAGGACGAGGACGGGAACACCAACGGATCGGGCATAGCCGAGTGGGACCCCACCAGCCCCCGAGGTGGCAACGACTTCGTCGTCACGATGGGCGCGTTCACCCCCAAGGAGTTCCAGGAACTGGGCGGGCGGGTGAACGCCGAGAAGTCCACCTTCATGCACGAGCTGGGACACACGCTGGGCCTGGGCCATGGCGGCGACGAAAAGGTCAACTGCAAACCCAACTACCTCAGCGTGATGAACTACTCCTACCAGTTCCAGGACTACGACCCCATCCGGCCGCTGGACTACAGCAGCTCGGCCAGGGGCACGGCTCTCACCGTGTCGTTGCCGGAGAGCGAACTCGACGAGAACTCCGGGGTGTACGCCAGCCCCGATCGCCAGATCGTGTACGGCGTCGGCGGCAAGCCCAGAACGGTGGCCGCCACCAACGGATTCATCGACTGGAACGGAAACGGCACAAGACAGGGCGAGACCGCCGCCAACATCACCCGCATCATGGACGAGTGCCCCGACAAGGACCTGGAAGTCCTGCACGGCTTCGACGACTGGTCCAACATCCAGTACAACCCCCGCCTCAACGCCAGGTTCTTCGGCGACGGCGCGCGCCGCGGCCTGCCGCAGGAACTCACCGCGCAGATGATCCGCGCCAGGTCCCAGCAGGCCGACGTCAAGCTCACCAAGTCCGCCGACCGGACCGAGGCCGTCGGCGGCGACACCGTGACCTACACGGTGACCGTGACCGACCTCGGCCCCGGCACCGCTACCGCCCTCTCGGTGACCGACACGCTTCCCGACGGCACCGCGCACCACCGTTCGCTCCCGGACCTGGCCAACGGCGCCGTCCACACCGTCACACCCCCGTTCACCTACCAGGTGCCCTGCGCCACGACCGACGGCACCGTGGTCACCAACACCGCCACGGTCACCGGCAAGGACACCGACGGCATCCCCGACCCGTACACCGACGACAACACCGACCGCGCCACCACCACGGTCCGCGCCCCGGTCCTGACCGTGAACCAGACCGCGACCCCCACGGTCAACGCCGGCGAGGCCGTCACCTACACCGTCACGTACGCGAACACGGGTGGCGGCGCCGCGTCCGACACCGTCGTCACCGCCACGCTCCCGTCCGGCGTCTACTACAGCCAGGCGCTCGACCTGGGAACGGGCCCCCGACCCGACTCGGTGACGCTCAACGACGACGGCACCCGGACCCTGGTCTGGAACGTGGGCGCCGTCCCTGCCAGGTCCGGCGACCGCGCGATCGTCTTCACCGCGCGGCCGACGCTGCTGGCCCCGGCGGGCACGACGTACACGAGCGACGTGTCCGTGCGCTACAAGAACGCCGGCGGGGCGTGCACCTTCGCCCCGGTCACCGCCTCGGCGACCACCGGGGTCACGGTCGTGCCGCCCACCCGCGATCCGCGTTCCAAGGGCTTCTGGAAGAACCACGCCGGCCAGTGGACGGCCGAGTTCCTCGCCCGTATCCAGGCCACCGACCAGCGCTACGACACCGACCGCGGCGGAGCCCTGACCGCCGCCGAGATCACGGTGGCCTTCACCGCCGACAACTCGCCGAAGAGCGTGCTCACCGAGCACCTGCTGGGCACGTACTTCAACCTGGCGACCAGGCGCATCAACGCCGACACCGCGATCAGCTCCAGCCCCGGCACCGTGCGCGCCGCGGTGCTCTACGCCCAGGACACGGCCGCGCTGCCGGTCGGCTCCGACACCGCCGAGCGGTACAGCAGAAGCATCCGCCTACTGGACGACATCAACGCCAACAGGATCGAGGTGTACTGAGGGTCAGGCCGGCGGGCAGACCTCCGGAAGCACCGGGCCGGCCTCCTCGGTCAGCCCGGAGGAGGCGCCCGCCGAGTTCGCGCACGTACTGGTGGAACACCGGCGCACCACGCCCTCACCTGGAGCTGGCTGTGGAAGCTCATCGCGGCAACCATTCAGCGGTCGTTCACGCCGAGGTCGGCGGGACGCCGCGCTCATTGCCGCCGGCCGTCACCGTCTGCCTGGTGCGCACCGCGCGGGAGGCGCTCACCAATGCCGCCAAGCACGCCCCGCACGCCGCGATCACGGTTCGGCTCGACTACCACGTCGATACCGTGAACCTCGTGGTCCGTAACGAGTCCGTTCCCGAACCGGCTGAAGGCGACCGCAGCGCGCGCCCTGTGGGGTACGGACTGACCGGCATGCGCGAACGGCTCGCCCTCGTGGGTGGCCAACTCACCGCTGCGGAGAAGTGGGGTGGCTGGCAGGTGGTCGCGGAGGTACCGGCGTGAGCGACACCACGATGATCCGCGTGATCGTTGTCGATGACCAGCAGATCGTCAGGGAAGGCCTGGTGGCCCTGCTCGGGCTGCTGGACGACGTCGAGGTCGTCGGTTCGGCGGGCGACGGCGAGGGCGCGCTTCGGCTGCTGGAGGAAACCTCTGCTGACGTTGTGCTGATGGACCTGCGGATGCCGGTGATGGACGGGGTGGAAGCCACGCAGCGCATCACCCGGCAGCATTCACAGGTCGCGGTCTTGGTCCTGACCACGTACGCCGACGATGACTCGATCGCGGCGGCCCTTCGTTCAGGTGCCCGCGGCTATCTGACCAAGGACGCCGGCCGAGCCGAGATCGCGGCGGCTCTCCGCGCCACCGCGTCTGGTCAGTCCACCTTCGACACCGCCGTCTCCCGGCGCCTTGTGGCGGCCATGCTACGGCCGGGCCCGCTCCACCCCGCACCGCCAGATCGCTGGGGCAACCCCGACGGGCTCACCCCCCGGGAGGTCGAGATTCTGAAGCTCATCGCACAAGGCATGACGAACCAGCAGATCGCCACGTCGCTGTTCATCGGAGAGTCGACGGTCAAAACGCACATCAACCACGCCTTCGCCAAGATCGGAGCGCGTAGCCGCAGCGACGCGACACGCTACGCCTACCGGCACGGGCTGGCAGAAGGCTGACAACGGTCCTCGGGACGAAGAGCCAACCGCAATTGCCCGTGCTTCGGGGTTCAAGGACCGTTGACCGGTGCGAGCCGGTGGCGGGTTCAGGCGATCAGCAGGCGAAGCCCAAGCTCTGCCGCGTCGAGATCGACGAGGTCGTGGTTGCGGTCGGCCCACCGACCGGATGCGAGGTCGTCGCGGAGGCTGCGCACTGCCCGCTGCTCGGCGTCCGGCCCGACTCTGGCCCAGACCGATATCCCGCGACGGACATTCTCGTCCAGGTACGCCTCCGGCCGACGCCAGTAGGCCTCCAAGAAGCCGTCAGCGCAGTCCCACGGGACGAGCACCGGTTCCATCCGGGCTCCGATCGCGCCGGCCTGCTCGGACACCGAAGGCCGGCCGGCGAGGAGGTCCGCGACCTCAGGCAGGTAGTCGCGAGTAAGCCAGAACCGATGAAGCCATCCGGTGTCGCTGGTGTCGTGCGTGAACACCACCACGCGGCGAGCAACCCGCCGCAGCTCGCGCAGGCCGGCAATCGGGTCCTGCCAGTGATGAACGGAGGAAACAGCCATCGCGGCGTCGAAGGACTGGTCATCGAACGGCAGGCTCTCGGCAGATCCGACCAGGCACGGCGCCGCGCCCGGGAGACGCTGCGAACGCATGAGCGCCGACGGTTCCACCGCGAGGACGTGGCGGTCGGGGGGCTCGTACGACCCGGTGCCCGCCCCGACGTTCAGTATGGTCCGGGCATCGCCGAGCGCGGCCCAGATCCGCGCGGCGATGCGCGGTTCCGTGCGCCGTGTCACGGTGTAGGTGGCTCCGATGGTGTCGTACAACTGCGCGCTGGACATTGACACTGCCTTTCCGGCTGTCACCCATCGTCCCCGCACAGTGCCGGTGGCCTGGGTAGCGTGTCACTACGCGGGCGGTCGCTTGATCGCCATTCCACCATATTGATCGGCATGTGAGGAGCTGTCGTTGAGCGGCGCTCATGTCGCGCGGTGGACGATGTCATGGGGCGGAATTGTCGGTCCCCCTTGCGGCTGAGCTGCGGCACTACCGCGAGCTAGCCGGGCGTCCCGTCGCGCTAGCTCTGTCGGGCGAGGCGATGGGCTTGCCCGTTGTGCACATCGCTTACCCATTCCCAGCCGGGCGTAGCCGATGGGCCGACCCGGGCGTCACGGGGACATGGCCCTCACGCAAGGCGAGCACGTACGCCCGATCCCGCTCGATCCGTGCGTGTACCTGATCGGCTCCGCCGACTGACCCGTGGCCGGGGATGAGGACATCGGCATCGCCCGCCACGCCCTCCAGCAGCCGCAGCGCGGCGAGGTGGTCCTCGATCGGGTCCGCGGTGCCGTTCAAGTCGAGCATCGGAATCAGGACATCAGAGAGCATGTCGCCGGCGACGAGAACGCCGCGCTCCTCGATCAACAGCGCCGCATGGCCCGGGGCATGCGCCTGATGCTCGATGATCCTGACTTGAGGACCATCCCAAGGAATCCGCACGGTGTCGGCGGGCAAGCCGGTGATGAGGCCGAGCAGGTCCAGCGGTACCTGCTCGGCGATGTCCGGCGGTATCAGTTGAGCGGCGATGCGGGCCTTCGCGCCCGGGTCCGACAGCCGATCTCGGACAGTGGCCGCGCAGCGGGCCGTGCCGTAGCGAGGCGCCGCGCCGAGCCCGGCGTGCCAGAGCAGGTGATCCCAATGCGGATGCGTCGAGAAACCCGCCACAACGGGCTGGCCCAGTTCGCGAAGGTCGTTCGCGAGGCAGGCCATTTCGTGGCCCTGCACCCCGGGGTCGATGAGCAGCACGCCAGCGCGGCCTTGCACGACCACGGCGTTGCTTTGGCAGAACTCGCTCTCGTGGATCAGCACGCCCTCCGCGACCTGCCTCAGCACGGCGGCCCCTTCCGCTTGTGATGTGCAACCGCTCGTCGAGACGGTAGTACCGGGCGGTGGTAGATTGCAAGCAGTATGCGCGAAGCAAATGAGCCGCGGTCGGAGTGCCCGATCAACGCCGCCATCGAGGCGTTCGGCGATCGCTGGAGTCTGATCGTCCTCCGCGACATCGTCTTCGGAGACCGCCGCTATTTCCGAGAGCTGCAGGCCAACTCGATCGAGGGGATCGCCTCGAATATTCTCGCCGACCGACTCAAACGACTCGTCAAGTCGGGACTGCTCACCCGCGAGGACACGCGACCCGGGCAGCGGGCACGCTACAGCCTGACCGAACCCGCGATCCAACTCGTACCCGTGTTCGCGCAGCTGGGCAGCTGGGGACTTCGCCACCGACCCACGAGCAGCGCGCTGAACGCTCGCGCCGTGCTGCTTGAACAAGGCGGCCCCGCGCTCTGGCACGAGTTCATGGACGAGCTTCGCCGCGAGCACCTTGGCTCCGAACTCCCAGCGCGATCACCGAGTGTTCGCGAGCGCCTGAACGCGGCCTACCGCGCCGCCACCAACTCCTCGTAGCTGCCAGCCCGTCGGCCACGTCCCAAGGCGCCAACGGACGTCGCCCGAGATGATGTCTCACATAGGAACGGCATGCGGGACACTCCGCGCGGCCGCCCGAGCGCGCACGGCTGTCGCGGAACCTTGGTTTCGGGAGTGGCCGCTCGGCCCGTCAGGCGGAGGGTCCGCCGGGGAACAGGGCGCGGTCCGAGATCCAGCCGGGTGGTCGGCACCACGTCGGCCGCCTCACCGATCACCTCGACGTCGGGCCGGCCGTCCAGTGTCACGCGCAGTGCGTCACGTGAGTATTGATCAAACGGACGGCTCCCGCCCCGTTGCGGGGCGGGAGCCGAGTTGCGCACGTGATCAGGATGCGGGCGGTGGCGCGCTTCCGTTGTAGAACGGGTTCTCGGGTAGACGCTCGGGTGTGACGAGCAGCCGGATCACGCCGGCCTTCACCTGCCATGCGTTCCAGACGGTCCAGCCGGGTCCGACCCGGTCGGCAGGTAGCGGCTCGAAGGACAGGCCGCCCGTTTTCTTATCCGTCCGAATGAGGCTGAACACCGCGGTCAGGTTACGCTTGCGCGCCTCAGCCAGGATGTCGTCCACGGGGCGGCCGTCTCTCAGCCGGACCCCGCCGAACATCTCGCCTGGCGCCATGGCCGAGTCGAAGTTCGCGTATTCCTCTCCCGGCTTCGCCTGGCGTCCCAGCTTGACGTCTACATGGCCGGTGAAACCGGCGGGGATTCGCATCACCATGACGCAGTGTCTGTCCTGTCCTGGCTGGCATCCTTTGGGTGTCGCCTCCATCGAGAGGGGGACACCGTTGATCCGAGGGCCGGAGGGGTCTGGCTTGGCTTCCGGGGCGGGGCGAGAGGAACCCTTGTCTGCGATGATCATGCCGAGGATCTTTCCCACGCCGCCTGGCGAGACGGGCACCGGGCGTAGATCGACGTTCAGGCCGACCGCGTGGAACGCCTGGGTGTACTTGTCGTGGTCAGCGAACGGGTCCTTGATGCGGGCGACGTACTGGTCGCCTTCCCGGTGGATCTCCACCGCGGAGTTGGCGTAGGACACCGCCACGCCACGTCCGTCCTCCAGTAGGCTCGGCCCTACTACGATGCCTGTTGCGAGCATGGCCGCAGCGGTCAGGCCCAGCGCAAGACGTCGAGGACTGCGCGAAGCGGACCGGTGAGCACGTCCCAGCGTCCTGGCGGCACTGCCGGGCTCCTGGGCCGCGATCGAGGCCAGCAACGCGCGCGCCCCCGTACCGGACGCGTGGCTGTTCGGCTGTCCGGGCTCGACTCGGGCCAGTGGTCTCAGAAGTTCGTTGATCTCATCGACGTTCCTCACAACGACCTCCCCGCCGGAATCATCCGGCTTTCTGCTGTGAACGGGACACTGGCTTCGTCGAGTGCGCGCGAGAAGCGCCTGCGGGCGCGATAAAGCCTGATGCGCACGGCGTTGCGGGACAGTCCCAGCATCGCGGCGATCTCATCGCGCCCCAGCCCCTCCCAGGCGACCAGCGAGAGAAGCTCACGGTCGTCGTCGGGCAGGCTGCGAAACACCGCGCCGATCACGCTCAGCTCCACGCTGCTGCCGGGAGAGTCCCCATAAAGATCGGCCATCTCGGCGTCAAGCTCCACGCTGCGCAGCCGCTGCCGGGCTGTGCTCCGGCTGTGATCGGCCAGCACCTTGCGCGCTACGCCATACAGCCAGAGCTTGGCCTCCTGCCCCGGCGGCAGATCAGCCACCCGGCGCCAGGCAATGGTGAAGGTCTCCGCCACGACATCGGCCGCATCCTGCGGAGAGTCACAGCGGCGTGCGGCGTAGGCTGCGATCTGGTCGTATGTCCCCCTGTAGACGGCCTCGAACCTGGCCGCTTCATCGTCATCCACGGGCGATTCCCATGGCCGATCTCCTTGTCAGTACGAAACGCGGACATCCCCATACATGGCGAAAGGTGCCCCACCATTTCATGTGAATCTTGGAAATCTTCAGCGCTTTCGGACTCCAGCGCCTTCACAGAAGCTTTTTCGAAGTCGGCGGGCAGGTCCTCGTCCGGGTTGCGCCACCGGTCGGCGCCGACCACCCAGATCTCCTTGCAGCGCAGCTGCTCGCGCAGGGTCTGGAAGGTGGCCACCTCATACACCATGCGCGCCACCGGCCGCCGACCGCGGGTGTCGGTGCGATGGACCAGGTCGGCCCAGTCCTCGAGCGTGCCCGTGTGCTCGGGCGGGGTCTCACCGAGCGGGTAGTAGGTGGTGTCGCCAGCCCTGGCGTAGCGCTGGACGAGCTTGAGCGCGTCGATGAGGGGCTGGATCGCGCCGGCGCTGGACACCGCGGCGGGGGACCAGGCGCAGTAGCCCGGCGGCGCGCGCGTCGATCCGGCGCTCCAAGGAGGCCCGGTCGCTCGGCCGGTTCGAGGGTGGTCACGGCCCCGGATCGGGTCAGCCGCGCCAGCCGCCTCGATGCCGCGAGACGACGACCCGAACAGCGCGCCCGGGGCCTCCTTCATGGGCCTGCGGTCACGTGGCGGTGAGCTTGTCGACGTCGGGGGCGTAGACGGTCATCCAGTGCGGGTGCAGCCGGTAGTAGACCACCTCGTTCTCCCAGTCGAAGGCGCCTTCGCCGTAGAAGTCCTTGAAGTACGCGAGCAGGTCCGGCCAGTCCGCGGCGGGCTCGCCGTCCTCGGGGTTGAGGATCTCCACCGTGCCGTGGGTGAACACGCCCAGGTCCTCGCCGCGCATGTGCGCGACGCTGGCGGCCGGGCGGGTGGTCAGGTGGCGGGCCTTGGCGGCGCTGCGTGCCGTTCCGAAATGCCACCTGCCGTGAAGGAAATGTCCGTCCACGCCGCTGATCCGCGGCTCGCCCTTCGCCGTCACCGTGGACAGTGCGAGGGTGCACATGCCGGTGAGGACCTGGGTGAGCTGCTCCGCGGTCAGGGTGCGCTCGGTGACGATCGAGCGGAGATGCGAGGTGGAGCGGGACAGGGAGGAGTCCAGGAGGCTCTGGAGCTCTTTGAGATCTTCTTGCGTTTCGCGCATTGCTTTCCTTGTCTATCCGTACGACCGGTTCGCGGCCACCTTCGGCGCTGACCGGTGAAAGCCATGTTCGATCAAAAACCTGACACCTTGTGTCTTGTTTCTTCGCCCGGTGGTGGTCATGGACTCGGCCGTCACACCCGCGAAGGCAGGAGCGGGCAGTCACACCAGGTCACGTCCCCGAGGCTTGGGCCGTGCCCAGGTGGTTACGCCAGCCGGGGTGGTTACTTGGGGTCGTTGAACCATTGCAGGGAGCGATATACCGTCGCGGCATGGGCATCCCGACCGAGCCGATCGGCAGCATTCCCCGTTCACCCGAATTCCTGGCCGCGATGCGCTCCGGCGACGCCGCCGAGCTGGCGCGCGCCCAGGAATCGGCCGTGCGGGACACGATCGCGCGCATGGAGCAGGCCGGCTCGCCGGTCGTCACCGACGGTGAGCAGGCCAAGCCGAGCTTCGCCACCTACCCGATCGCGGGCTTGGCGCACCTGGCGCCCGATGGCGCCGTGATCCCGTTCGCGGACGGGCACACCCGGCAGCTGCCCCGATTGACCGCGGGGCCGTTCCGCTACGCCGTACGCGCCGAGCAGTACCTGCGGGCCGCCCAGCGGCACGCGACCGTCCCGGTCAAGCAGGCGGTCATCGCGCCGTCCGCGCTCAGCCTGCTCTACCCCGCCACCGGCATCGACGGCTACCCGCGCGAGCGCTTCCTGGACGACCTGGCCGACGAGGCCGAGGCCGACATTCGCGGCTGCCTGGACGCCGGAGCGCACGCCGTCCAGCTCGACTTCACCGAAGGGCGGCTGTCGCTCAAGCTCGACCCCAGCGGCGGCGTGCTGGAGGAGTTCGTCGCGCTGAACAACAGGGTGCTGGAACGGTTCTCTCCCGAGGAGCGGTCGCGGATCGGGGTGCACACCTGCCCGGGCGGCGACCAGGATTCCACCCACAGCGCCGATGTTGACTACGCCGGGCTGCTGCCCCACCTGTTCCAGCTCAAGGCCGGCAACTTCTACGTCCAGCTGGCCAGCGAACCCGAGCCCGACAAGGTTCTGGCCGTCATCGCCGAACACCTGCCGGCCACCGCCCGGATCTTCGTCGGCGTGATCGACCCGATCGATCCGCAGGTGGAAACCCCCGAGCAGGTACGCGACCGCGTGCTCGCCGCGGCCCGCCACCTGCCTCCCGACCGCCTGGGAACCTGCGACGACTGCGGGTTCTCCCCGTTCGCCGACGACACCTCCACCTCCCGCGAGGTGGCGTTCGCCAAGATCAGGGCGCGGCTGGAGGGCACCGCCTCGGCCGCGGCCGAGCTGGGCGTCTGACCCTCACACCAAGGAGCCCGCAATGCCGCACATCCACCTGAACACCGACCTGCCGGGAATCCTCTCCCTGTTCGCGTTCCGGCCCGAGACGGCGCGACCGCTCAGCGAACTGGCCGAGGTCCTGCTGCGTGGCCCCAGCACGTTGACGCGGGGCGAACGCGAGCTGATCGCCGCCTACGTCTCCGCGCTCAACGACTGCCAGTTCTGCACCAGCTCGCACGCGGCCTTCGCGGCGGCGCAACTGCCCGAGGGGATGGCGCTGATCGATCACGTCCGCGCCGACCCGGCCACCGCGCCGATCTCCGCCAAGCTGCGGGCACTGCTGGCCGTCGCGTCCGCGGTCCAGCGCGGCGGACGCCAGGTCCAGACCATCCAGATCGAGGCCGCCAGGGAGGCCGGCGCCAGCGACGTCGAGATCCACGACACGGTGCTCATCGCGGCCGCGTTCTGCATGTTCAACCGCTACGTCGACGGGCTGGCCACCGTCACTCCCGACGACCCTGCCGCCTACGAACAGAGCGCCGCTCGCATCGTGACCGATGGCTACCTGGCCGCGCTGCTGGAGCCGACGACCTGACGCCCGAGAACGCGCCGTGCCCGGCCACGCCCACCTCGGCCGGCAGGACGCGAAGGGGGTACGGCACGCGGTGCCGTACCCCCTTCCGCTATTCCATCGCGAACAGCTCGAGCGCGATGCCGTCCGGGTCGCGGAACGACAGCACGGCGCCGAACGGCGACTCGACCACGGACGAGTAGGTGACGCCGAACTGCTCGAACCTGCGCGCCCACGCGTCGAGCGCCGCGCGCGACGGCACCGCGAACGCGACGTGGTCGATGCCCACCCTGCGGTGGTCGAAGTCGTCCTCGCGCACGTCGAGGTGCTGGGTGAAGCCGACGATGGCGAGGCTGTCGTGCAGGCAGACGGTGCGCAGCCAGCGCTCCTCGTCCATCGTGGCGAACTCCTTGAAGCCGAGGACCTCGGTGTACCAGCGCACGCTGGCGTCCCTGTCCTTCACCGACAGCGAGATGTGCGAGACGCCCATGAGCTCGGACATGGACCTTGCCTCCTTGATCTTGCCGGACACTGTCTGGACACTCTGTCGGAGTGAGGCCAAGCCAAGCAAGCATTCGGTCGGCTCGCACCGCGCCTTCCCCGCCTTCGGCGGCGATCCGCCGGCGGCGAGTCGCGGTGAGGGGCGCAGCACGCAAGGCGGCCGGCGGCCTTGATACGCGGCTGATACACGGCTGAGCACCCGCGGATACCCGGCGAACACAGAGCGGACGGAAACGGGCTCCAAAGTGGCCACGGCGTCGTGAAGGGCGGCGCGATCCCGCTGAGAAGGAGTCCTTGATGCGTGTGTTGGCGTGCGGTCTGCTCGGTCTGGCGGTGTTGACCGGCTGCGGGGGAGCCCCGACCCCCGCGGCCGACGGCGGCGGGGCCACGGTGGACAGGGCTCGCGAGCGGGAGACCGTCATCGCCACCTGCATGAAGCAGAAGGGTTTCCCCTACACCGCCTCGGTCAGCCGGCCCAAGAAGTCCGATGCGAACCCCGCCGACTACGCGGTGATGAAGGCGGACCGCAGCAAGTACGGCTTCGGCGTCTTCTCCGCCGTCGTCTATCCGAAGCCGCGGGAAACGCGGGCGCCGGACCCCAACCAGGCGACGATGGAGGGCCTGTCCGGCGCCAAGCGGGACGCCTACGTCAAGACCTTGAACGAGTGCAGGGTCACCGCCCTCCAGCAGGTGGACGGCCTGAAAGTCACCTCGGTCGCCGACTATCAGGACCAGATGAGCACGGCGATCGAGAACATCGACAAGACGCTCGACGGCGATCCCAAGCTTGTGGAGCTCGCCGCGCCGTTCGCCGAGTGTCTGAAGTCGAAAGGCGAGCGGGTGACCTCCGCGAAGCCGCTCGCGCTGAGCGCCCGCGGCATGCAGGTGTGGGGCGAGCAGGCTGACCAGCTCGGCAAGGCGGGCAAGGTCACGGCGGAGGCGGCCAGGCCGTACCTCGCCAAGGAGATCAAGTCGGCGCTGGTCGACCTGGAGTGCGGCAAGGACTTCTACGCCGCCTTCGCCCCCCTGCAAAGGCGGCTGACCAACGAGGCCAGGGTGAAGTACGGGTTCCAAGAGCAGTGATGCGTACCCCTCGCGGCAAGCTGCTGCTCGTGCTGGCCGTGGTCCTGGTGGTCGCGGGGACCGGCTGGGGAGTGGGCACCCTGCTGCGTTCCCCGGCCGACGAGGCGGCGGCGCGCAGGCCGCCCCAACCGTCGCTCGTCACCGCCGCGGTCGAGCGGCGCAAACTGGTCGCCACCGTCGTGGTCAGCGGCACGCTGGAGTACGGCTCGCCGTATCCGGTGTCGCTGGCCGGGGTGGTGGGCGGCAGCGAAACGGTTCAGCGCGCCACCCGCGCTCCCCGGCGGGGCACTCTCGCGGAGGGCGCGGTGCTGATGGAGGTGAACGGGCGCCCGGTGTTCGTCTTCTCCGGCAAGGTGCCGATGCACCGCAGCATCGTCCCCGGCGCCGAGGGGGCCGACGTCACGCAGCTGCAGAAGGCGCTGCGCAGGCTGGGCTACCGCGCACCCGCGACCGGCGTGTTCGACCAGGCGACCGTCGCCGCGGTGTCGCGCTTCTACGCCAAGCGGGGCTACGAGGCGCAGCAGCCCACCTTGGAACTGCGGCGGCAGCGCGACGAACTGCGCCGGGCCGTACGGACCGCGCAGGAAGTGCTCGCGGCCGAGCGCAAGGCTCTTGACCAGGGCAGGGATGTGCTCCCGATGAAAGTCAGGCTCACCAACGCCCGGCTGGATCTGAAGGCGGCCGAACAGGCGTTGCAGAGCGCGCGGGCACAGGACCACACCACCGAGGACGAGGCCAAGGTCGAGGCCGCCGAGAGCGCCGTACGGGCGGCCGAGGAGAAGCTGCTGGCGGCCCAGCAGGAGCTCGACCAGGCCACGGCGCCGTCCACCCCCGCGCCCAGCCCCAGCTCCACCGCGGGCCCGACCACAGGTGCCACGCCCGGACCGCCCGCCGACACCCGCCTGCTCGAACTCCGGGTCGCCAACGCCGACGCGGAGCTGGCTGCCGCCAGGTCGGCGCTGGAGCGCGTACGGGAGGAGGCCGGGACCACGCGGGCCAAGCGGCTGGCCGAGCTGAGGAAGAACGTCCGGGTGGCGCGCGAGGTCGTCGTCACCGCCGAGCAGGCGCTCCGCCAGGCCAGGCAGCTCTCGCCCGTCAAGCTGAAGGCGGCCAACGCCCAGCGTGATCTGGCCGCGGCGCAGGCGCTGCTGGCCGAGTTCTCCCGGACCTACGGCACCACCGTCCCGCCGGGAGAGGTCGTCTTCCTGCCCAGGCTGCCCGCCCGGCTGCACAAGCCGGCCGTCAAGGCGGGCGAGCCGGTGGACAAGTCGGTCGCCACGGTGACCAGCTCCGCCTTCATGGTCTCGGGCTCGGTGGACGTGGCCGAGGCCGAGCGGGTGAAGACGGGTCTGAACGCGAGCATCGAGACCGAGGCCGGCAGGACCGTCCCCGGCACGGTGACCGCCATCGGCGGACGCGACGCGAAGGGCGCCGTGCCGGTGACGATCACGCCCGCCTCGATGAAGGGCCTCAAGAAGCTCGCCGGGGCGCCCGTCACGGTGCGCGTGACCATCGGCGCCACCGACCAGGAGGTGCTCGTGGTCCCCGCCGCGGCGGTCGTCACGGCCGCGGACGGCAAGGCCCGCGTGCAGGTGGAGGTCGCGCCCGACCGGACCAAGGAGGTCGAGGTACGCACCGGCCTGTCCGCCGACGGAGCCGTGGAGGTGACCGGCGACCTCAAGCCGGGCGACATGGTGGTGATCAACAGTGCCTGAGCCGGTCATCCTGCTCCACGACCTGACCAGGGAGTTCCCCGCCGATCCACCTGTCAGGGCGCTGTCCGCCGTCAACCTGAGAGTCGACCGGTCCGACTACGTCGCCATCGTCGGCCCCTCGGGGTCGGGGAAGTCCACCCTGCTCAACACGCTCGGTCTGCTCGACCGGCCGACCAGCGGCAGCTACCGGCTCGACGGCATCGAGACCGCCTCCCTGAAGGACAGCGTGCGGACCACCATCCGCGGCAGCCGCATCGGCTTCGTCTTCCAGTCCTTCCACCTGTTGCCGCACCGCAGCGTGCTGGAGAACGTCATGCTGGCCGAGGTCTACGGCGCGGTACCGCGCGCGGGGCGGCGGGAGCGCGCGATGCGGGCTCTGGAGCGGGTACGGCTGTCGCACCGGGTGGACTTCCTGCCCGGCAGGCTGTCCGGCGGTGAGCGGCAACGCGCCGCCATCGCCCGCGCGCTCCTGGGCGAGCCGTCGCTGCTGCTGTGCGACGAACCCACCGGCAACCTCGACAGCAAGAACACCGACGCCGTGCTCGACCTGTTCGACGAACTGCGCGCCCAGGGGATGACCATCGTGGTCATCACTCACGAGACCGAGGTGAGCGACCGGGCCGGGCGCCGGGTGCGCATCACCGACGGCGTCCTCACAGAGGAGTAGACGTGCACCCTCGCGACCTGCTGGACGAGGCCCTGGCGGGTCTGCTGGCCCGCCCGGTGCGTTCGGCGCTGACCACGCTGGGCACCGTGCTGGGCATCACCACGCTCGTCGTCACCCTGGGCATCGCCGCGACGGCGGGCAACCAGATCGTCGGCCGCTTCGACGAGCTCACCGCCACCTCCGTCACGGTCGAAGTCCCGGAGAACCCCGTCCCCCTGGTCGACTGGGCCGGCGTCGACCGGGTGACCCGGCTGCGCGGGGTGGTCTCCGCCGCCGCGCTCGCCGAGTCGGAACAGAGCACCAATCTCAGCGTCCGCTCCAACGACATCGTGGACCCGACCCGGGTCACCGACCAGACGCTGACCGTGGTCTCCAGCAGCCCCGGCCTTCCCGCCGCGGTCAAGGGCAGGATGATCGAGGGCCGCTACTTCGACGCCGGGCACATCGCCCGTGGGGACAAGGTCGTCGTACTGGGCCAGCACGCGGCCAAGCTGCTGGGCATCACCGGGCTGACCCGTGCCCCGGCCGTCTTCATCGGCACCCAGGCGTACACCGTCATCGGCGTGCTCGGCGACCTGAAACGCGAAAAGAGCCTCGCGGGTGCGGTCATGCTGCCGCCGTCCGTCGGCAAGCGCTACGGCCTGAGCGACGTGACCCGGGTTCTGGTCAACACCGGCCTCGGCGCCGCGGAACTGATCGCCGATCAGGCGCCGACCGCGCTCAGCCCCGGCAATGAGGCCCGCCTCCAGGTCATCTCGCCGCCCAGCCCCACCAGAGCGCGCGATGCGGTGGAAGGCGACGTCGACGCCCTCTTCCTGATCCTCGGGCTGGTCTCCCTGGTCGTCGGCGCGGTCGGCATCGCCAACGTCACGCTGGTGACCGTGATGGAGCGCATCGCCGAGATCGGTCTGCGCCGCGCGCTCGGCGCCGCCCGCCGCCACATCGCCGCGCAGTTCCTGCTGGAGTCCACCCTCACCGGGCTGACCGGCGGCGTCATCGGTGCTTCCGGGGGAATCGTCGTGATCGTCGTGGTCTGCGCGGCCAAGCAGTGGACTCCGGTCCTGGACGTACGGCTGGCCGTCATGGCTCCTGCCGCCGGTGCCGTCGTCGGGCTGCTGGCGGGCCTGTACCCGGCCCTGCGGGCCGCCCGCATGGAACCGGTCGCCGCGCTTCGGTAGATATGGTGCACCTTCATGACATCCCTGCTGCTCGTCGAGGACGACGCGGTGATCCGCGCGTCGGTCAGCCTGGCCCTGGAACGCTACGGCTATCGCATGACCACCGCGGCTGACGGACTGAGCGGCCTGGAGGCGGCCCAGGCAGGCGGCCACGACCTCCTGCTGCTCGATGTGATGCTGCCCGGCCTGGACGGCATCAGCGTGTGCCGCAGGATCAGGGAGACCAGCCAGGTGCCGATCCTCATGATGTCGGCCCGCGGTGACGGCCTGGACATCGTCGCCGGGCTGGAGGGCGGCGCCGACGACTATGTGGTCAAGCCGGTCGATCTGCCGGTGCTGGTGGCCAGGATCCGCTCGCTGCTGCGCCGGGCCAGTATCGCGCAGCCCCCGCCCACGACCGGGCGGGCCGCCGAGAGTGCGGTGCTCACCTTCGGCGAGCTGAGCATCGACACCGGTTCGCTGGAGGTACGGCGGGCTGGGCGACGCGTCGAGCTGAGCCCGACCGAGTTGCGGCTGCTACTGGAGTTCGCCGCCCATCCCGGCATCGTGCTGGAACGGGCGACGCTGCTGCGCACCGTGTGGGACTACGGGTGGGACGGCGACAGCCGCGTGGTCGACCTGTGCGTCCAGCGCCTGCGCAAGAAGGTCGGCGCCGAGCGCATCGAGACGGTCCGCGGGTTCGGCTACAAGTTGAGCGCCACATGAACCCGGCTTCGCTGCGATGGAAGATCGCCGCCCTCGTCACGCTCGCCTCCACCGTCGTCGCCGCCGTGGTCGGGCTCCTGGTTCACCGGGCGACCTGGCAGCGTGCCCTGGACATCGGCGCGGCTCGGGCCAGGACCGCCCTCGACAGCTCACTGGCCCCCGCTGAGCGGCCCGGCGGCACGCCCGACGACGTGGTGACCGTCGAGGAGCTCCCTGACGCTCTGGCCGCCCAGCTGCGGCCGGGCCGGCCGGTGATCTGGTACGGGCTCGATCACCGGGACGAGCCGTGGATGTGGGCCGCCCAGCCGTACGGCAGCGACGGCAGCCAGGCGGTGAGCGTACAGATCTCGATGGGCTCGGAACTGCTCGACCTGTACGCGCTGGACCGAGACATGGTCAAGGCCGCACTGCTGGCCCTGTCCGGGGTGGTACCGCTGTCGGTGCTGGCGGCCGAACTCCCCAACCGGCGGCTTCGGCGCATGGCCCGTACCGCCCGCGAGATCGCCGACGGCAACCTGGCCGCTCGCACCGATGCGGGCGGCCGGGACGAGATCGCCGAGATCGGCGCCGGGCTCAACTCCATGGCCGCCAGCCTGCAGCGGCGACTGCTGGCCGAGCAGCGCTTCACGGCCGATGTCGCGCACGATCTGCGCACCCCGCTGATGGGGCTGCTGACCGCCGGCCAGTTGCTGCCCGACGGGCAAGCCACCGACATGGTCCGCGACCGGATCGGCGTCCTGCGCGGCCTGGTTGACGACCTGCTGGAGATCTCCCGCCTGGACGCCACCGACGAACAACCGGACCGCCGGCCGGTGCCGCTGGCCGACCTGGTCCGCGAGTCGCTGCACCGTGTCGACGTGCCCGCCGAGCTGCATGTCGTCCCCGACCAGGGCGACCCGACAGCCGTCACCGATGCGCGCCGCCTGGAGCGCATCGTCGCCAACCTGCTCCTCAACGCCCGCACGCACGGCGCCGGCCCGGTCACGATCACCGTGGGCTCCCGCCGGATCGTCATCCGCGATCACGGGCCGGGTTTCCCGCCGGACCTGCTCGCGAACCTGAACGAGGGACAGGCGCAGCGCTTCCGCACCGGACGGACCGAGCGCGGCCGCGGGCACGGGCTCGGCCTGACCATCGTGCTCGGCCACGCCCGCATCATCGGGGCGACCCTCCAGTTCGCCAACCCGGTCAACGGCGGTGCGAGCGTCACCATCACCCTGCCCGACTGATGTGCCCGATGGCCGGCCCCTCCCTGCCGTCTCCAGGTAGCCGCGCGGCGTCTCCCCGACGACGGACCATTGTGATGCCCCCCTTGTGAGATCTTGCCCGCGCCGTTGGGGCCGAGCAGGGAGAAGATCGTGCCCTGCGGCATGGCGAGGTCGATGCCGTCCAGGACGCGGTGCGCGCCGTACGACTTGGTCACCGAGATGGCGGGGACGGCGTGGATCAGCAGCGCGGGGAAGGCGACGCGCATCTCGATGCAGATGCCTGGAGCGTTCAGCGTCCTCTGCGCATGTAGGCGCGGAGCGACAGCGGGACGAAGATCACCAGCAGCGCGGCCGACCAGAGCAGGACGGTGGTCACCGGATGCGCGAGTGGCCAGGTCACGTTTCCGGACGGGGCGCCCGGGTTGCCGAACAGCTCCCGTGAGGCGGCGGTGAGCGCGCTCACCGGGTTCCAGTCGGCCAGGAAGCGCAGCCAGCCCGGCATGCCGGCGGTCGGGACGAACGCGTTCGACAGCATCGTGAACGGCAGGAACAGCGGCACCATCGCGTCGGCGACCTGGTCGTTCTTCACCGCCAGGCCCACATAGACGCCCACCCAGCTCAGCGCGTACCGCAGCACGATCATCAGCAGGAACGCCTGGGCCGTGGGGATCAGGCCGCGATGCGGCTGCCAGCCCACCAGCAGGCCCGCGCCCACCATGATGGCCAGCATCAGCAGGCCGGTCAGCAGGTCGGCGCCGGTCTGCCCGAACGGCACCGCCGAGCGCGCCATCGGCATGGAGCGGAACCGGTCCATCACGCCGCGGGAGGCGTCGGTGGCCATCCGCGTCATGACCCCCATCACCGCGGAGAAGGTCACCATCGCGAACAGGCCGGGCATGAGGTACTCGCGGTAGTCGCCGCCGTTCGGCACCTGGATCGCGCTGCCGAAGACGTACCCGAACAGCACCACCATGACGGCCGGGAAGATCAGCGCCGCGACGAGTTCGCCGGGATTGTGTCGCAGCCGTCCCAGCTCGCGGCCGACCAGGGTCAGGCCGTCGGTGAACGTCCACCGCAGGCGGCGGCCCAGCGGCGGGGCGAGGTCGGTCATCGGACCAGTTCCTTCCGGTCGGTGAGGCGCAGGAACACCTCGTCGAGGGTGGGGCGGCGCAGCCGCACGTCGGCCACGGCGACCCCGGCGCGGTCGAGCTCGCGCACGATGTCGGCGAGCCGGAAGCCGCCGCCCGGCAGGGCGACGCTGAGCCGGTCGGCGCCGGTCATCGTGGGATCGGTCCCGGTCAGGGCTTTCAGCACGGTCGCCGCCGGAGGCAGGGCGGCGGGGTCTTCGAGGACGACGTCGAGGCGGTCGCCGATCGTGGCCTTCAGCTCGTCGGGTGTGCCCGTGGCGATCACCTGTCCGTGGTCGACGACGGCGATGTCGTCGGCCAGCTGGTCGGCCTCGTCCAGGTACTGCGTGGTGAGCAGCACCGTGGTGCCGTCCGCCACCAGCTCGCGGACGTTGTCCCAGATCTCGCCGCGGCTGCGCGGGTCCAGGCCGGTGGTCGGCTCGTCCAGGAAGAGCACCTCGGGGCGCAGGATGAGGCTGGTGATCAGGTCGAGGCGGCGCCGCATGCCGCCGGAGTAGCCGGTGACCTGCCGGTCGGCGGCGTCCATCAGACCAAAGCGTTCGAGCAGCTCGTCGGCCCGCCGGCGCGCCTCGCGCCGGGACAGGTGGGAGAGGCGTCCGAACATGCGCAGGTTGCCACGGCCGGTGAGCTTCTCGTCCACGGCGGCGTACTGGCCCGCGAGCCCGATCCTGGCGCGTACCTTGCCGGCCTCGCGGACGACGTCGTATCCGGCGATGCGGGCGTGCCCGGCATCGGGGTCGGACAAGGTCGCCAGGATGCGCACGGCGGTCGTCTTCCCCGCGCCGTTGGGCCCCAGCACGCCGCAGACCGTGCCTTTCGGAACGCTCAGGTCCAGCCCCCGCAGCGCATGGGTGTCGCCGAAGGACTTGTGCAGCCCCTCGGCGACCACGATCGGATCAGGCATGACCCCTCCACTGGGTACGTTGTACGCGGTTGCGGGTCAGGTTAGGTTACTGGGTACCATGTACGCAACCGGGGAGGGGGAGACGGTGGCCGACGCCGAGTACGTGAACATCTGGATGCGGCCCGAGCGCCCCGCCCGTGGGCCGAAGCCGGTCTACAGCCGCGCGCAGATCACCGAGGCGGCCGTCCGGATCGCCGACGCCGAGGGGTTGGAGGCCGCCACCATGCGGCGGATCGCCGCCGAGGTCGGCGCCGGCACGATGTCCCTCTACCGGTACGTCCCGAGCCGCGACAACCTGGTCGAGCTCATGGCCGACCGGCTGATGGGCGAGATCGACGTCACGGGCATGCCCTCGGGCGACTGGCGCGCCGACCTGACCCGCTACGCCGACGGGCTGCGGGCCATGTGGCTGAGGCACCCGTGGATCGCCACCGTGCAGCGGTCACTCCCCAGCTTCGGCCCCAACCAGCTGCTCTTGATCGAAGCGCTGATGGGAGTGCTCGACGCCTTCGTCTCCATCGACGAGAACCTCGGCCTCATGGCCATGCTGCACGGCTACATCGAGGGCACCGTCCGCGAGGAGATCAGCTCGGCCGAGGAAATCCGCCGCAGCGGGCTCAGCGAGTCGGAGTGGATGGCGCGGAGCTACCCGTACGTCGACCGGCTGGTGAAGAGCGGGGAGTACCCGATCTTCACCAAGATCGTGATGGAGGCGCGCCAGCCGCACCTGAGCCGCGACGACCAGTTCCGGTACGGGCTCCAGCGCGTCCTCGACTGCATCGCCGCGGCCCTCCCGTCAACGGCCGAGTCTCCGATGCCGGCGCACCGAGAGGGGCGGGAAGAACAGGATGGGCCAGGGGCAGGCTCGTAGTCGCCCCTCCGAGAGGGCATCAAGAGCGAAACAGACGCACAGGCGGGTCTTGGCGACCGGTTCGCGCCGCTGGACCGCACATGGCCGCCGCGCGTGTTTCATGGGTGGTCGTCTTTCATGGGTGATCGTCCATGAGACACGCGCGGCCGTCTCCAGGGAGCGCGATGATGCGCCACGTGCGGTCGCGTTCGGCGGCCGGGGTCAGGAGCTGGTGAGGATGACGAGTCGCTGGGTCGCTCGCGTCATCGCGACATAGCGGTCGACCGCTGCTTCGATGCCCTCGCCGAACCTGTCCGGGTCGATGAGGACGACCAGGTCGAACTCGAGCCCCTTCGACAGCTCCGGAGTCAGCGACCGGACGCGTGGCGTCGACCGGAACGTGGGATCGCCGATGACGCAGGCGATGCCGTCGGCATTCCCGGCGAGCCAGGTGTCGAGAATGGAGCCCAGATCCGAAGCGGATCCGTGGACGACCGGGACGCCGCTGCTACGGATGGAGGTCGGCACGTTGGCGTCAGGGAGCACGGCCCGGATGACCGGCTCGGCCTCCGCCATGACCTCTTCCGGCGTACGGTAGTTGACGCTCAGCGAGGCCAGGTCGATCCGGTCGAGCCCGATCCGCTCGAGCCGTTCCTGCCACGACTCGGTGAACCCGTGCCTGGCCTGGGCGCGGTCGCCGACGATGGTGAAGCTCCGGGACGGGCAGCGGAGCAGCAACATCTGCCACTCCGCGTCGGTCAGTTCCTGAGCCTCGTCCACGACGATGTGCGCGAACGGTCCGGCGAGCCGGTCCGGCTCGATGCCGGGCGATGCGCTCTCGTCGACCAGGGCGTCCTGCATGTCGCGTCCGAGGAGCATCGTCACCACCCCTTCACCGTCGTCGTCGGCCTCGAGCAGGTTGTCGACGACCTGCGCCATGCGCTCGCGCTGCGCGGCGACAGAGGCGTCGTGCCGACGCTTACGCCGCGACGCCTCCGGGTCGCCGAGCCGCTGCCGTGCCGCGTCCAGGAACGGCAGGTCGGACACCGTCCAGGCCTGGGCGTTCTCGCGCTGAAGCTTCCGAACCTCGTCGGGGCTGAGCCAGGGAGCGCACATCCGCAGGTAGGCGGGCACCGACCACAGGTCTCCGACGAGGTCGGCCGCTTCGAGCAGCGGCCACGCGCGGTTGAAGGTGGTGAGCAGCTCCCTGTTCCGCAGCAGCGACTTGCGGAGCAGGTCAGCCGGGACTTCGTCGTCGTCGTGCTTGTCCGCCAGGATCGTGAGCAGTTCCTCCCAGATCTGGTCGCGCGCCTCGTTGTGCGGAGTGCCGGGTTCTGCCGCTTCGAACGCCTCGGCCCAGTCGTCGGCGCTCAGCCAGATGTCGGACCAGTGGGTCGTGACCGTCATGCCCTTGGCGGGCGGGTTCTCGTAGAACCTGACGGCGAGTTCGATCGCCTTCACCAGGTCCGCGGACGACTTCAGGCGGGCCACGTCCGGGTCGGTCTCGATCGCTGCCGCGGCTCCCTCGGCGACCAGGTCTCGCAGGGTGCAGGTCTGCACGCCCTCCTCACCGAGGCTGGGCAGGACGTCGGCGACGTAGGCCAGGTACGGCTGGTGCGGACCGACGAACAGCACGCCGCCCCGGCGGTGACCGAGGCGCGGGTCGGAGTAGAGCAGGTAGGCGGAGCGGTGTAGAGCGACGACGGTCTTGCCCGTACCCGGACCGCCGTCGACGACGAGAGCGCCACGCGATCCCGCGCGGATGATGGCGTCCTGGTCGGCCTGGATGGTGCCGAGCACGTCCCGCATGCGTGACGACCGGCTGCTGCCCAGGCTGGCGATGAAGGCGGACTGGTCGTCGAGCGCGGCGTGCCCTTCGAACCCGTCCGCGGTGAACACCTCGTCCCAGTAGTCGCTGATCCGGCCACGGGTCCAGCGATACCTGCGCCGGCTTGCCAGTCCCATCGGGTTGCCGTGGGTGGCTCCGAAGAACGGCTCAGCCGCGGGGGAGCGCCAGTCGAGCAGCAGCCGGCGACCCTCGCTGTCCGTGAGGCCAAGCCGTCCGATGTACACGGGCTCGGGGTTGTCCGCGCTGACCACGCGTCCGAGGCACAGGTCCAGACCGAAGCGGCGCAAGGCGCGCAGGCGAGCGCTCAGCCGGTGGACCTCAAGGTCCCGGTCCATCGCCTGCCGCCCTTTGCCGCCGGGCGCCTTGCGCGCGGCGGCGAGGCGGTCGGACAGCTCGGCGATCGACTGCTCGAGGCTCTCCGCGATGGCCGCGAAGTGCTTTTCGTCGTCGGCGATCAGCGCCGGGTCGGCCTTGGGGGCAAGGTGGTCGGGAAGGTCGAACGCGCTGGTGGTCAAGGGGTTCACGTCATCAGCTCCGATCTGGGGTCCTGGCTCGGCGATCACGCGTGGTTCACGCGGACACGGGTGGCCTTTTCTCCGCTGACCACGTCGAGCAGGAGCTTCGCGGCCACCGTCGCCCCGTCGGTGCGGATCGCGCCGGCCACGGCGGTGGCTCGGGCGCGGGTCTCGTGGGCCAGGGCCGTCCTGAGGGCGGCTGACAGGGAGTCGAAGGTCGGAGCCGGACCGTCGTGTGCCACCCCGATGCCGAGCTCGGCCACCCGGCCCGCCCAGTACGGCTGGTCCGCCGCCTGGGGCACGACCACCTGAGGCGCGCCGGCCCGGGTGGCCGTCGTCGTGGTGCCCGCGCCGCCATGGTGCACGACGGCGACCACCCGGCCGAACAGGGCCTGCTGGTTGACATCGCCCACGACGAAGCAGTCGTCCCGGTCGTCGATCAGGGCCAGGTCGGCCCAGCCGCGGGCCACGACCGCGCGACGGCCCTGCGCGCGGACCGCCTCGATGGCCGCCTGGGCGACGTCCGTCGAGGCGCGCATGGGCATGCTGCCGAAGCCCACGTACACCGGTGGTGTGCCAGCGTCCAGGAACGCCCCCAGCTCGGCCGGGAGGGGGCGGACGTCGGGCACGATCCACGCGCCGGTCTGGACGACGTCGAAATCCGGCGTCTCCTGCCACGGGTCCAGGATCGGGTCCGTCGCCAGCCACGGCTGGTCGCCGATGACGTAGTCGCGGACGTTGTCCACCGGCGGCAGGCCGTTCGACGCCCGGTTCGTGTTGAGCGCCGCCCCGAACAACGCGTTGATGCTCTGGGCGTCCAGCTCCCACAGCGCCCGGTTGTCGGTCACCCCCGGCGGGAACGGCCGGCCCGGATACGCCAGCGGCCGGTGGCGCGGCGACGGCAGGGTGAGCTGCTGGAAGGTCACGGAAACGGAGCGGATGCCCAGTTTCTCGGCCACCGACAGCGCGCCGGCCGCGGCCGGGATCATGCCGGTGGCCACCAGCACGTCACATCCCTCGGCCGCCGCGGTGACCGCGTCGAACTGGCCGGCGATCAACTCAGCCGCACGGTCGGGCAGGGACGACGGCGGCGGCGCCGCGGTCATCAGCGCGCGAGCCGACCGGCCGACCGGCACCAACGGCACGCCGACACCGGCCAGCCGCTGCGCGAACTCCTCGTCCGGCGGCGCGCACACCCGCACCTCCGCACCGAGTTCCCGCAACCGCACCGCGAGTCCCGCCAGCGGTTCGACATCCCCGCGCGACCCATACGTCGACAACACCACGCGCACTCTCGCGTCCCCCGTTTCCGCAGCTTCTGCCTTCGGCCGACGATTCTGCGGCATACCCAGGGTCTTGCCGCAAGTCCCCCGGTGCGCTATACGTTGAGAGTGGAAAGGAGCGGGTAGCCCCCTTTCCCTTTTTGTTGTGGACGGATCACCTCCTCACGAAGCGGCGGCACGCCGCGTTTCGTGGGTTCAAGAGGACGCGAAGGTCACCGAATCTGACCGTGACCGCTGTCTCCATGCGCGGTGAGCGTGTAGCCCTCAGGGCCCTCGAAGGAGAACATCGGGCCGAAGGGGCTGTCCGCCATCGGGGTGAGGATCTTGATCCCGGCGGCGGTGAGCTGGTCGCGCAGCTTGTGGGCGTCCGAGGTCTGGAACCAGAGCGCGACGCCGAGCCCGGGCCGCGCGGTGTCGTCGAGGTCGACGCCCGGGAGGAGCTCGCGGACGGCGAACGGGGTCGGCTCGGTGTCGAAGACGACCGCGTGGGGCGGCGAGACGGCGGCCCGGCGCAGGCCCAGGTGCTGCTCACAGAAGGCGGCTGCCGCGGCCACGTCGCGAACTTGCAGGGCGACGAAGTCGGGGCCGTTGACGGTGATGGACATGGGTCTTCCTCGATCCTGTATGTCAGAACTTTGACATAGCCCAGGCTAGAACCGCGGGATTCCTATGTCAAAATACTGACATGAAGGAGAGCTTGCCGACCGCGCCGGCGAAGGACGTCACCGGACACGTGGGATACCTGCTCAAGCGTGCCCAGGCCGCCTTGCGTGGCGCCATGGACAAGGCCCTGCGCGAGCACGGGCTGACCGTGCCGCAGTACGCCACCCTCGAGCTCCTGGCCCTGCACCCCGGCATGTCCAACGCCGACCTCGCCCGTGCGACCTTCGTCACCCGGCAGTCCGGAAACGTCGTCCTGCGGGGTCTGCAGGAGGCGGGACTGATCACCCGGCCCGCCATCGCCGACCACGGCCGCGCCCGGCCCGCCCACCTCACCGAAGAGGGCCACGCACGCCTGGAGGCGGTCCAGACCGCCGTCTACGCCATCGAGCAGCGCATGGTCGAAGCGATCCCGCCCCAACGGATGGCAGTGCTCCTCACCGACCTCGACCGCATAGCGGCGGCCCTGGAGGAATAGGATGCTCGCCACCCTGCGCGACTGGAGCGCCCGCCGCTCGGCCAGCAGCCGCGCCATGCTCGCCGGTGCCGCCGCCCTGGACGCCTACCTCGCCTTCCTGCCTGCTCCGCCCGGAGACGGCCGAGTGCCACAGCCGGCCTGAGCGGGACTTTCCTGTGCGGGTTCGGCCGGTTGGAGAGGTTGTTGCCGGGGATTTGCCTTGTGGAGGGGACGCGGCGCAGCCAGATGTGGTCAGCTTCCACCACACACGTGACATTTCGGGCACCCCGTTAGGCGGGTTGATGGAGGTTCGTGATGGAACGGCTGAAAGTGACGTCCGCTGATCAGGGCGACCGCGTGGTCATCTCTCCGTGCGGGGAGATCGACATGGCGACCGCGGGCTGCCTGCGGACCGAACTGGTGGAGGCTGAGGTCGACCTGGTGAGGCGTGGAACGGCGCCTGTCATCGAGATCGACATGAGCCAGGTGACCTTCATGGACTGCTCCGGACTACGCGTGCTCGTGCCGTTCCGGTGGCGTCTCATGGACGCGGGCGGCTCTCTCTGCCTGACCCACGTGCCTCCACGGGTGCATCGGGTGCTCGTCCCGCTGGGACTCGACCGCCTGCTGGAGGCGCCGGCCTGAACGTCGGCCTCCGAGGAGGATGAGTACGCCGGCCTGCTCGCCGAAGCGGTGGTCCGGCTCGCCGTACTGGGTGTCACGGTCTGGTGCTGGTGGGGAAGCCGGTCCAGCGTAGGTCGGGTGGGAGGTGGCTCAGGTCGTTGAACATCACCAGGGTGGGGGGCAGGCCGGGGCGGTATTCGATGATCGTGAGGGCGGTGTTGGCGCTGTTCAGACCGAGCCAGCGGTACGGCGGAGCCTCCAGCGCGTGCCGTACGAGCCACGCGATCGGGTAGGCGTGGGTGATCAGGACCTCGTGGGTGTCGGTGTCGGGGAGCTGTGTGAAGCGGGCGACGAGTGCGTCGGCGAGGCGGTGGCCGTGGGCCGCTTCGGTGGCGTCGTAGCCGTCGAAGAAGCCGGTCCACGACGGGGGCGTCTCGGCGGGGCGGGGGACATAGGGCACGTGGTCGATGAGTTCGGGGGCCTCGGCGACTGACGCGGTCGGGAGGTGGCGGGCGAGTTCGTGGGCGCTCGCGGTGACGCGGGGGAGTGGGGAGTGCCATACGGTGTCGATCGGTAGGTGGGCCAGGCGCTCGCCGAGTAGGGCCGATTGCCGGCGGCCGGTGTCGGTGAGGTTCCCGAAGGGGTCGGACGCGCCGTGGCGGGTCAGGTAGAGGTGGCGAGTCGGCATCGGGCGGACCGTCTCCTTTCCGTTCGGTCGGCGATCAGGGGTAGGTGATGGTGCCGGTGGAGCCGTTGATGGTGATGGTGGTGCCGTCGCGGAGCTTGGTCGTCGCGGCCGGGGTTCCGAGGACGGCGGGGATGCCGTGTTCGCGGGCCACGATGGCGGCGTGGGAGAGCATGCCGCCGGTTTCGGTGACGACGCCGGCGGCTATGCGCAGCAGCGGTGTCCAGGCGGGGTCGGTGAAGGGGCAGATGAGGATGTCGCCGGGGCGCACGCGGGAGAAGTCTCCGGGGCCGCGGACGATCCTGGCGGTGCCGGTCGCCGTCCCTTGACTGCCCGGGGTTCCGATGAGCGTGCCGACCGGAGTGCCGGACTGCCGGGAAGGCTCGGTTCGTTGGGGAAGGGCGGCGGTGATCGGGCGGGCTTGGAGTACCCAGAGGCGGCCGTCGGCGATGGCCCATTCGATGTCCTGCGGTCCGCCCTGGAGTGCGGCGATCTCCTCGCCCAGTTCGGCGAGCCGGGTGGCGGTCGCGTCGTCGATCGTGGGGTGTTGACGCGCGGAGGCCGGTACGTCGCCGAGCACGAGCCGGTCGCCGTGCCGGTCGAGGCGGGTGTGTTTGTCGGCGATGGTGCGGTGGATCGTCCCGTCGCCGGTGACGCGGTAGGAGTCCGGGGTGACCTTGCCCTCGACGACGCTGGGGCCGAGGCCCCAGGACGCCTCGATCTCGGTCGGGCCGTCGGGGCTTGAGGGCGTGAACATGACTCCGGAGACCTCGGCGTCCAGATGGCGCTGGACGATGACGGCCATCGCGAGATCATGATGGCCCCGGTAGCCGACGGCTCGGGAGGTGAAGAGCGAGGCCCAGCAGGCGCGTACGGCATCGGCGACCTCGACGGCTCCGCGCACGGCCAGGAAGCTCTCGTGCTGGCCGGCCGCCGAGGACTGGCCGGTGTCCTCGTTCGCGGCCGAGGATCGCACCGCGACGGGTGGATCGCCGAGCCCGGCGAGCGCGTGCCTGAGCTCGGCGGTGTCGAGCGGGTGGGCCTTGAGCGCCTGCCGTACCGCGTCCAGGTCGTACGGCCCGCCGAGGTCCAGATCGCGGGCGGCGGTGAGGTAGGTGGCGAACGGGACGACGAAGCCGTCGGGGACCGGTAGTCCCGCGCGGAGCAGGGCGCCGAGCGCCCCGGCCTTGCCGCCGCAGGTGTCGGAGACGGCCTCCGCCAAGGCTATGATCACTCGCCCGCCTTTCAATGTTTTATTGACAACGTTTTGTTGATTGTGCACGATGGGTCCATGCCGCGCAAGCAGGACATCGCCCACACGGCTCAAGCCGACAGCGCCCAGGCGGACCGTGAGAAGGAGGCGCGTGAGCGCCTGCTCGACCGGGGCGCGGACGCGCTCGACCCTCGCCCGTGGCGGCCGCCGCCCGTCCCGCCTTCGGCGATCGACCTCGTCCAGTTCGCCGTCTGGCGACAGGCCGAGCTGAGCCCGGAGGACACCCTGAGCGCGCTCGCCCTTCTTCCCGCCGCGCGGGCCGAGGTCGACGGGCTCGAATCCGCCCTGCTGTTCATCGCCCGCAGCGCGGGACTGACCTGGGCGCAGATGGCGCAGGCCATGGGGTTCAACTCCCCGCAGGCCTGCCAGCAGCACTACAACCGCCTCACGGCACGACAGGACGCCGACACATGACGCACGATTCCGCCCCTGACCTGCTGGTGCTGCATGCCGTACGCATCACCGGGTTCGCCGACACGCCGGTGATCGCCCGGCGGTACGGGCTCGATGCGGCCGAGACGAAGGAGACGCTGTACGACGCGGAGGCGCGCGGCTGGGTCCAGCACTCCGCGTTCGCCGGCACCGGGGGCTGGTCGCTGACCGAGCGAGGGCGCACCGAGAACGAGCGCCTGCTCGCGGCCGACCTCGCCGCCGCCGGGGGCGGTGGCGAGGTCCGTGACGTCTACCGCGAGTTCCTGCCGCTCAACGCGTTGCTGCAGCGAGCCTGCACCGACTGGCAGATCCGGCCCACCGACGGTGACCGGCTCGCCGGCAACGACCACTCCGACCCCTCCTGGGACGCCAGAGTTCTGGACGACCTCGCGGTGGTCGGGCGTGGGCTCTTGCCGCTCTCTGATCGGCTCGGGAGGGTTCTCGCCCGGTTCCGTGGCTACGACGCGCGGTTCGCCTCCGCCCTGGCGCGCGCTCGGGCTGGGGAGGTCGCCTGGGTCGATCGCACCGACGTGGACTCCTGCCACCGGGTCTGGTTCGAGCTCCACGAAGACCTGATCGCCACCCTCGGCATCGACCGCCACACGGAACCGTGACGCGCATCGGGGGCCGGCCGAAGGTCGTGGTGAGGCGCAGGAACCCCCACCCGTCATCGGTAGGTACGGCCCGCGACCCGGACGAGCCGGAATCGGCCGGTCAACGGCAGCGGCGGTCGGTCCTCTTGCCTATGCGGACGGTGGTGCGGGGGCGCCTGGTGGTGGTCGTGCCGAAGGGGTCGTCCGTGGTCGTCTCCTCCTCGTCCTCCGGCTCCTCGTCTTCCAGGTCCTCGGGCGTGTAGTCCAAGGCGGCGTCCTTCGCCTGGCCACCTTTGCGGCGGGCGCGGTAAGTCGTGGCGTAATCCGTGGTGAAGCGGAAGGAACCGCCCTCGGCCTGGCCGCCGATGCTCGGAATGGCCCTGTCGAAGGGGATGTAGTACCAGGCGTGCCGGGGTTTCCGGCGGTCGCAGAAGGTGTAGGCCACGCGGATGCGGCTGGGCTTGCGCACGCATATCTCCACCCGGTCGTCGATGTCGACGGTCTTGACGGACTCGCCCGGGCCGCCCTTGGCCGGCACCCAGCCCTGCAGGCAGCACCACGACAGGAACTCGCCGACCGTCCCCATGATCGCGTTCGCTCCTGGCATGCGCGACGGCCTGCCGCCGGAAGGCGGGCGGGGGCCGGACGAACCCGGTCCGCGGACGTGACGCCGCACGTGCCGGTCAGCGGCGGCGTCCGGTGAGGGTGTGGGCGACGTGGCCGACCACCGGGGAGGCGAGCCACAGGTAGGGGACGACGCCGGCGATCCAGACGCAGGCGACGGTGGTCGCGGCCCAGTAGAGACCGATCGTCCACCCCACCCAGGCGTCCGAGCGCAGGCGGGCCAGGTCGGTGCCGGGGCGGCGCAACCCCTGGCGGAGCACGAGGCTGACCAGCAGGGCCTGGCTCACCAGCACGGCGGTCACGTTGCCGGCGAGCAGCCCGACCGCGAGGGCGGTCCCCGCGTCCTGCCCGGTGGCTTCGTCCGCCAGCCCGAAGACCGTCGTGCCGTACGGCAGGAGCACGGCGAAGATCAGCAGCGGGACGTGCGCCGCCACCAGCGGACCGGACAGGCGCTCGATCTGGTCGAAGAGCCGGTGATGGGCCCGCCACACCTGCCACAGGACGAGGAAGGTGACCACGAAGGCGAAGAACGAGCTGACCTGCTCGGCGAGGAACCCTGCCAGGTCGGGGAGGTCGCTCGCTCCAGGGCGCGGTATCTCCAGGACGAGCAGCGTGATCGCGATCGCGAGGATCGCGTCGGTGAAGGCGGCCACCCGTTCCCTGCCGAGCCCGGACGGCACGTCCGGAGTTTGGGCGGCCACGGCGGATCTCCATGTCAGAAGGACTGGACGGTCAGCGTGTCACGCGGCCGGACATCGCAGCGGCGCGCCGTCTCGATCCTTGGTCATCTTCTGACCGGCGGCTCAGAGACAGAAAACCGTCCAGGCGCATAGCATTGTTACTCAATGCAACAGATCATTTACTTTGCGCTACAATGGGAGTTCGTGTGAAGGTCGCCTGCGTCGGCGGCGGGCCCGCCAGCCTGTACTTCTCGATCCTGATGAAGCGGGTGGACCCGTCCCATGACATCACCGTCTACGAGCGGAACCCGGCCGGGGCGACGGACGGCTGGGGCGTGACCTACTGGGACGACCTGCTCTACGACCTCCACCGGGCCGACGCCGAGTCCGCGGAGGCCATCATCGCCAACTCGGTCCGCTGGGACAGCTGGGTCGCCCACGTCGGCGACAGCGAGCCCGTGACGGTGGATCACTGGGACGAGGGCTTCGGCATCGGCAGGCGTGAGCTGATGGGCATCCTCTCCGACCGGGCCCGTTCCCTCGGCGTGCACATCGAGTTCGAGCGCGAGATCACCGACGAGGCCGAACTGGCCGGCGCCGACCTCGTCGTGGCCGGCGACGGCATCAACAGCGTGCTGCGCGAACGCCACAGCGACCACTTCGGCACCGAGGTCGCCGTCGGGCGGAACATGTACATCTGGCTCGGCACGACCAGGGTGTTCGGCCCTTTCACCTTCGCCTTCACCGAGACCGCGTACGGCTGGATCTGGTGCTACGGCTACGGCTACGGCAAGACCAACAGCACCTGCGTCATCGAGTGCTCACCCGAGACGTGGAAGGGGCTCGGGTTCGACGAGGCGAGCGAGGCCGACTGCCTGACCATGCTGGAGAAGCTCTTCGCCGACGTCCTGGACGGCCACCCGCTGATCGGCCGGGCGCACTCCGGCGGCAGCGCGCGCTGGCTGAACTTCCGCACCCTGACCAACCGGACGTGGTCCCGCGGCAACCTCGTGCTGGTGGGCGACGCCGCGCACACCACGCACTTCTCCATCGGCGCGGGCACCGCCCTCGCGCTCGGGGACGCCGCGATCCTGACCGCCGCGCTGCACGAGAAGCCGGATCTCGAGACCGCCCTCGCCCGCTACGAGCGGGCACGCAAGTCCGCGATCCGGCCCACCCAGAGATCGGCCCGCTACAGCGCCCAGTGGTACGAGAACCTTCCGCGCTATGTCGGCCTTCCGCCCGCGCACATGTTCACACTGCTCAGCCAGCGCCACTCCCGGCTGCTCCCGCACGTCCCGCCACGGCTGTACTACCGGATCGACAAGGCGGTGGAACGGCTCATCCTGGGGGTGAGCCGGGCGGCGGCCCGGATGCGCGGCCATGACGACGAGGGCCCGCCGACGAACTGAGCAGGCGCCGGGCGCCGGCGCCCCTGGCGGTTCGCCGCCTGAAGGCCCGGCTGGATCGTGCGTCCTTCACGGCCTGGCCACCCCCAGGGCGGGGATGCCTAGAGCGCGGACAGAACCCGCTCGAGGCCCCAGCGGAACTGTTCGGTGGAGACGTACGCGGCGATGACGTCCGCCGCCGCGTGTGTACGCGGGAAGGCCTCGGGATCGACGACGAAGGCGGACCTGCGGGCGGCGATCCGCTGGGCCTCCGGTGCGACGGCGTCGGGGCCCGCTTCCTCGATCTCGGCGGCTTCCAGCGCGATCGCGCCCAGCACGTAGACCATGACGGTGTAGGCGGCGCGCGGATCCGGCAGCGCCCCGAGCAGGCTTTCGCCGACCCGCAGCGCGACGGGGCCGGTGAACGCGGCGCCGAGGATCGAGGGCACCGCCCTGGGATGGCGCATCAGCACCTCGCGCAGATTCAGCGCGAACGTGACGATTCGCTCGTCCCGCGTCCTGGTCGTGTCCTCCAGCAGGCCGAGGTCGGCGGCGCCGAGCAGCCGGTCGGTCAGCGCCGTCACGATCGCCGCACGGTCGGGGAAGTAGGTGTAGAGCGCGCCGGGCGTCAGGTTCACCTGGGCGGCCAGCGCCCGCATCGTCAGCCGGCCGGCGTCGATCAACTCCAGGGCGGCGTCCAGCAGAGCCTCGGGGTTCGCCGAACGTTGCGGTCCTCTCTTCACAAGCTAACTCTAAACGGTGTTTAATGCTGAACATCGTTCAGAGTTAGGAGTGGCGCCATGAGATGGTTCCTCACCGCGGGTGTGCTCGCGGCCAACACCGCCTTCGTCGGTCTGGGAGTCGCGTTCGGCTATCCGGACGTCCTGGCCGAACCGCCGGCGGAGATCCTCGCCAGGTTCGCCGCCGACCAGGCGACGATCTCCGCCTGGTTCCTGCTGCTGGCGCTGGGGGCGGGCGCGCTCATCCCCGCGGCGGTCCTGCTCGGCAGGAGGCTGCCGCCCAGCGCGGCCGCCACCCTGTCGGTGCACGCGGGCGTGCTGGCCGGGCTGGTCCAGGTACTCGGCCTGCTCCGCTGGCCGTTCGCCGTACCAGGGCTGGCCCACGCGGGGCAGCCAGAGGTGGCGGAGACCGTTTTCTCCGCGCTCCACGGCTACCTCGGCACCGGGATCGGCGAGACTCTCGGCTACCTGTTCACGGCAGCGTGGACCGTCCTCCTGCTGGTCGCGCTGCCGGGGTCGCCGCGCTGGTTCGGTGTCCTGGGCATGGGCTCGGCCCTGGCCATCGCGGCGGGGGTGTTCGTACCGCTCGGTCTTCCCGGCGCCGACCTGGCCAACTTCGCGGGCTATGTCGCCTGGAGCGGATGGGCGCTGTGCCTTGCCTTCCTTCCGGCGCGGACCACCGGCCTGACCGCCGGTGTCCCCTCCCTGACCTGATCGGAACCTTCCCGTGGAGGAGCCTGGGCCTCTCCAGGGCGGATCGATCACGACGATCTCCGTCGCCGCGGGGACCCGGGTTTCCTGCTCCCCGCCTGCGTGCCGCGCGCTACCGCCCCGTGGTCCGATGGTGACGTGGGCGGTGTGGTCGACGATCAGCAGGAGCCCTCCGGGGGCGACCTCGGCGGCCGACTGGCGCAGTACCGGCCGGCGCCGGGCGGTCGGCGTCCTTCACCGTCCATGTCTCCGATCGCTCGTGACCCGCGCGCTTTCCTCGGCCACGGTCCGGGCCGAGAACGGCACCTCGGCCTCGATCCGGGCCGAGGATGTCTCTCCGGCCCGGCGGTGCTCGACGACCGCGCGTTCGATCTCCTCGGCGATGAGGGAGGCGTTGCGCGCCGCCGCCGTCGTCACCCCGGCAGCGACGGCCTCGTGGCCAGACGCATGCCCACGTAGGCCCCGATCCCGGTGATCATCGCGTGATGCGTCCTGACCCGCCTGAACTCGGCGAAGCCCAACTTCTCGTACAGGCGCAGGGCCGGGCGGTTGTTGTCGGCGACGGGGTCGAGCACGTACTCGTCGTACTGCGGCAGGGTGAGCAGGTGGCGGATGACGGCCGTCGCCACGCCCTGGCCGCGGAAGTTCAGGCCGGTCGCGACGAACTCCAGCGAGGCCATCCCCTCCCTGGCGTACGGCAGGGCCTTCTCGAATTCCCGCTTGAACGAGATGTCGGCGATCGTCCCCTTCAACCAACCTAAATGCCTGCGCAGCTCGCGCCGGTCGTGCCGGACCGCCCGCTGCCGCCCGTCGGTGCACGCGACGATGCCCGCCGGCTCCCCGTCGACCAGCCCGACGTAGAACAGGTCGAGCACCAGCATGTGCGCCAGGGCGTCGGTGAGCTTCTCCGGATCCTTGGAGAAATACGACAGATCTGGACCGAAGCCGTCAACGAAGATCCTCGTGATCGCCTTGCGGTAACTCTCACCCAGGTCCGCGGCCCGCTTGACCTCGATCATGGTTCAGCCTTCCTTCCGTCGGGTGATGAGCGCCTCGACGCCGTCGAGGAGCAGGGTGAGTCCGAAGACGAAGTCGGCGTCCTCGACCCACTCAGGCGCGGCGCCGAACGCGCCGGACTCCAGCGCCGCCGCCAGCCCCGGATACCCGTCGGCGTCGACCAGCTGGGAGAGCATCGCGGCGTAGCCGGCCGGGCCTTCGGGTCCCGCCTCGTCGACCGTCCCGCTCATGGCGACGGCGAGCGTGGCGGCGCTGACGGCGTAGGCCGACAGGGTGGTGGTGATGTTGACGGCCTCCGCCGCCGCCAGCCCGGCACCGGTCAGCATCGTCAGCGACCGGTCCAGCCAGCGCAGGGCGCGCGGGCCGACGGGCGGGGTGAGCGGCGCGACCTCCAGCAACCACGGGTGGCTCGCCAGGAAGTCGCGGTGGGCGCGGGTCCACGCGGCCAGGTACGCGCGCCAGGAGAGGTCGCCCGGCTCGGGCGGGTCCGGGGCCGCCGTGTCCACCATCGCGGCGAGCAGGTCGTCCTTGCTTTCGACGTAGCCGTACAGCGCCATCGTGGACACGCCCAGCCGGGCGGCCACGCTGCTCATCCGCACGCCGGCCAGACCTTCCGCGTCCGCGATCACGATCGCGGCGTCGGCGATCCGGCCGAGCGTCAGGCCGGGGCGGGGACCGCGGCGCGACGCCGGTTCCCGCCCCCACATCCGCGCGACCACCGTGGGCAACTCCCGCTCTGCTTCCATCACTCACCTCTCCAATACCGTACGAGATACATTGTATCGCGTACGGAGAAGGGTGTCCTTCCTGTCCCCGATCGAACAGCAGGTCCTGCACGCGCCTGCCCGCCACGACACCGGCGAGACCGCGGCACGCGCCCACGTCGCCGACCTGCCGGCTCGCCTGGGCAAGGAGGAGGCGGTGTCCCTGGGAGTGCCGCTCGTTCGGGGTACTGGCCTGACCTCCTTCACCGTCGTCACCCTGCCTACCCTGGGGTTATGGGCCAGATCGACCACCGCGCCGAGGTCCGCGAGTTTCTCAGCTCACGCCGGGCGCGCATCACTCCGGAGCAGGCGGGGCTGCCCGCCTACGGCGGCAACCGTCGCGTCCAGGGGCTGCGGCGGGAGGAGGTCGCGATGCTCGCCGGCGTCTCCATCGACTACTACGTCCGCATGGAGCGCGGGAACCTCTCCGGCGCCTCCGACAGCGTGCTGGACGCTCTGGCCCGCGCCCTGCAGCTGGACGAGGCCGAGCGTGAGCACCTGTTCTCTCTCGCCCGGACCGCCGGCCCAGGCTCTCGCCGCCGCCGTACGCCCCCGGCCACGGTGCGGCCGGTGATCCAGCAGGTGCTGGATGCCATCACCGACGCCCCGGCCTGGGTGCGCAACGGCCGCCACGACATCGTCGCCACGAACCGCCTGGCCCGCGCCCTCTACGCCCCCGTCCTGGCCGACCCGCGCCGCCCGGCGAACACCACCCGGTTCGTCTACCTCGATCCGGCCGCGCGGGAGTTCTTCGTCGACTGGGACCGGATCGCCAACGACGCCGCCGCCATGCTCCGGCTGGAGGTGGGCCGCAACCCGTACGACCGGGCGCTGATCGAGCTCGTCGGTGAGCTGTCGACGCGGAGCGAGGTCTTCCGGCAGCGCTGGGCCTCCCACGACGTGCAGTTCCACCGCAGCGGCCAGAAGCGGCTGCGCCACCCGGTGGTCGGGCAGCTCGACCTGAACTTCGAATCGATGGAGCTGCCGTCCGAGCCCGGCCTGACCCTCAACGTCTACACCGCCGCCCCGGGCAGCCCCGCCGCCGACGGCCTGAAGATGCTCGCCAGCTGGGCGGCCACCCAGGACCTCGCCGAGGCACAGCCGACGGCCCCGGACCAGAGCTGACCCACGCTCCCGGCATTCTGACTCCACCTCCCCGAGCGCGCGATCCGCTGCGCGAAACCATCCCCGCACCGCGCAGTGGGCCCGTCACCCCTGGCTGGGGGGTTCTGCCATTACCTGTAACAGCAGGCCCTGCCGCATGTCATAGCGGGCCTGTTTGATGGAGCTGACCAGGGAAGCCCGAAGCCGCGCCGGCCGCACATCGGCCGGATCGGCCACGAGTTTCCCTGGCTGCCGGTCCGATCGGTGCCGATGCGTCCCGGTGCGCAGCCCGGTCTGAGGGTGGCGCCGCCCGTGCAGGCGGACGACACCCGCGACTTCCGCCGCCCGATCTCTGCGGCGGCACGGATTCACCTGTAACGGACCTGGCCTGGGACGGCCGGACGATCGGCCCCGGGCAGGCCCGACGACGAAGACAAGAGACGGAAACCCCGATGCGAGCTACCTTCCTGTACGGCGCCGGTGACGTGCGCGTGGAGACCGCGCCCGATCCGGCGATCCAGCAGCCCACCGACGCCCTCGTGCGCATCGTGCGCTCATGCGTCTGCGGCAGCGACCTGCACCCGTACCACAACCTGCCGGCCGCCGAGCAGGGCACCCCGATGGGGCACGAGTTCCTCGGCGTGGTCGAGGATCTCGGCGCCGAAGTGTCCGGGCTCAGGCGTGGTGATCTGGTGGTGGCGCCGTTCGCCTACTCCGACAACAGGTGCGCCTTCTGCCGCGAGGGCCTGCACACCTCCTGCCCCAACGGCGGCTTCTGGGCTTCCGGCGGCGTCGGCGGCGGCCAGGCCGAGGCGATCCGCGTCCCGCAGGCGCAGGGCACCCTGGTCAAGCTGCCCGTCGGCGAGGACAGCGAGCTGCTGCCGTCGCTGCTGACGCTGGCGGATGTGTACGGCACCGGCTACCACGCCGCCAAGCGGGCCCACGTCACCCCGCGCACCACGGTGGCGGTCATCGGGGACGGCGCGGTCGGGCTGATGGCGGTGCTGTCGGCCCGGCGGCTCGGCGCCGAGCGGATCATCCTGATGGGCCGCCACGGCGAGCGCACCAAGCTCGGCCTCGACTTCGGCGCCACTGACGTCGTGCCCGAGCGCGGCGCCGAAGGCGTCGAGAAGGTGCGCGAGCTGACCGGCGGCCAGGGCGTCCACGCGGTCCTGGAGGCGGTCGGCTACATGAACGCCTACGAGACGGCATTCGGCATCGTCCGTCCCGGCGGTGTCATCAGCCGCGTCGGCGTGCCGCAGTACGAGGACGCGCCGATCGGGTTCGGCAGCCTGTTCGGCTCCAACATCACGCTGACCGGCGGCCCCGCCCCGGTGCGCGCCTACATCGAGAACCTGCTGCCCGACGTGCTGAGCGGCGCGGTCGAGCCTGGCCGGGTGTTCGACCGGACCATCGGCCTGGAGCAGGTGCCCGACGGCTACCGCGCGATGAACGACCGCACCGCGCTGAAGGTCCTCATCCAGCCCTGACCGAAGGAGCACGATGGCCGCCACGCCGGGCAGCATGACCTGCCTGGTCCACGGCACGGCGGCCGTGGGATTCGAGGGGATTCGAGGGGATCCGAGAACGTCAGCGGTCTGCCACCACGGCCACCGGGTGGTCGATCTGCGGGCGGGGGAGCAGACAGCGCGGGCCCGCCCCCGGTTCCAGGGGCGGGCCCGACGGCGCGGCGGTCGCTACTTCAGGTAGGGGTTGCGGCGGACGATGTCCAGGCCGCCCCACCACGTGCCGAGGCCGAGGGTGTTGCCGGCGCCGGCCATGGCCAGGCCGATCAGCACGATGGTGTAGACGATGTGGTCGTCCATGAAGGGGTTGGTGGCCAGCGGCAGTTGCGCGGCCCACATCAGCATCAGCATCAGGCCGCCGGCGGCCGCCGCGACACGGGTGCCGATCCCCAGGACGAGCGCCAGGCCGATGCCGAGCAGGCCGGCCATGAAGTGCCAGTCGACCCAGGCCTGTCCGGCGAGGCCGGCGAAGAGCCCGCCGAGCGCGTTCTCGCCCGTGCCCTTCAGGAAGCCGGTGGTGGGGCTGCCGCCGTTGATCCAGGCCTTGGCGGCGGGGGTGGCGAACCCGAAACCGAAGGTCTTGTCCAGGAACGCCCACAGGAACACCCAGCCGAGCGCGATGCGCGCGACGGCCCACACGTAGTCCACCGGGCGCTTCTTCGGCGTCGCGGGGGCGGGGGCGGTGATGCGCTGTGCGTGGATGGCGGTCATCGCTGCACTCCTTGTTTTGGGGTGCTTCCAGCACACCGCCTGCGCGCTCCGCGGGGCAGTGCCGGAAGGACTCGCTGCGGAAGGACCTTCGGCCCGTTCGGTCCGGGACTTCCGCCGCACCCCGCTCCTCTCCAGCCGGAACGCCAGGCCCCGGCAACGCGCAGGGCCGCCCCGGGTGGGGGCGGCCCAGACGTCAGCCGGGCCAGGCGGCCAGGCCCTCGCGGCGGCGCTGATGGACCGGCGCCGGCTGTTCCAGACGCGTCAGGAGGTGACGGCTCCGGTCAGGCGCCGGCGGAAGACCCAGTACGTCCAGGCCTGGTAGGCCAGCACGACAGGGGTGAAGACGGCCGCGACCCACGTCATCACCGTCAGGGTGTAGGGGCTGGAGGCGGCATTGGTCACGGTCAGGCTGTTGGCCGGGTCCAGCGCGGGCATCACGTCGGGGAACAGGTTGCCGAACAGCGTGACCACCAGGGCGACGATGGCGAGCGCGGTGCCGGTGAAGGCCCAGCCGTCCCGGCCGCGCAGGGTCGCGCCGACCGCGGTCACCAGGCCGCCCGCCGCGACCACCACGGCGATCCAGGTCAGCGGGTTGTCCACGGTGAGGACCAGGAACAGCCCCGCCAGGACGGCGGCCACCGGGCCGAGCAGCCGGGTCACCCGCGTGGCCCGCTGCCGCAGCTCTCCGGTCGTCCGCAGGGCCAGGAACGTGGCCCCGTGAAGGGCGAACAGCGCCGCCGTGGCGATACCGCCGAGCAGGGCGTAGGGGTTGAGCAGCGTGAGGAGGGTGCCGGTGTACTCGTGGTCGGCGTCCAGCGGCACGCCGCGCACGACGTTGGCCAGCGCCACGCCCCACAGCACGGCCGGGCCGAGGGAACCCCAGAAGAACGCGCGGTCCCAGCCCTTGGTCGAGGTGGACTTGTTGCGGTACTCCAGCGCCACGCCGCGCACGATCAGCGCCAGCAGGATGAGGAACAGCGGCAGGTAGAAGCCGCTGAACAGGGTGGCGTACCACTCGGGGAAGGCGGCGAAGGTGGCGCCGCCGGCCACCAGCACCCACACCTCGTTGCCGTCCCACACCGGTCCGATGGTGGCGACCATGGTCCTGCGGTCGGCCGCGCTCCGTCCCAGCACCGGCATGAGCATGCCGACGCCGAAGTCGAAGCCTTCCAAGACGAAGTAGCCGGTCCACAGCACGGCGATGAGCAGGAACCAGACGGTGGTGAGTTCCATGGTGTTCCTCAGTAGCTCGGGGCGGGGACGGCGTCGGGGTCGGACTCGAGCGCGGGCTGCTCGTGCGGGCCGATCCTGATGAACTTGAGCAGCAGCCTGATCTCGATCACCGCGAGGATCGCGTAGGCCAGGGTGAAGCCGACCAGCGTGATGGCCACCTCGGCCACGTCCACGCCGGGCGAGACGGCGGCGGCGGTGCGCATGATCCCGAAGACCGTCCACGGCTGGCGGCCCACCTCGGTGAAGATCCACCCCATCGTGTTGGCCGCGAACGGCAGCGCGATCCCGACGAGCGCGACGCGGTAGAACCAGCGCGACTCCGGCAGCCGTCCGCGCCGCGTCAGCCACAACCCGGCCAGCGCCAGCAGCGCCGCCAGCATGCCGAAACCGATCATCAGCCGGAAGGTCCAGTACGCGACGCCCACCACCGGCCGGTAGTCGCCGGGGCCGTACTGCCGCTCGTAGCGGGCCTGGATGTCGTTGATGCCCTCGACCTCGCCGTCGAGGGTGTCGGTGGCCAGCAGGCTCAGGCCGTACGGGATCTGGATGTTGATGTGGTTGCGGCCGTTCTCCACGTCGCCCACGGCGAACAGCGAGAAGCCGGCGGCGCGCTCGTCCTCCCACAGCGCCTCGGCGGCCGCCATCTTCATCGGCTGCTGCTCGGTCATGATCTGCGCCTGCCAGTGGCCGGAGAAGGCCACCCCGATCGAGGAGATCATGGTGACGACCATGGCGAACCTGGCGGAGGTGCGGAACAGGTCGACGTCTCGCCCGCGCATCAGGAACCAGGCGCTCACGCCGAGGACGAAGGCGCCGGCGGTGACGAACGCGCCGAAGATGACGTGCGGGAAGGTGACCAGGGTGGTGGAGTTGGTCAGCACCGCCCAGATATCGGTCAGCTCGGCGCGGCCGTTGTTGATGCGGTAGCCGACCGGGTGCTGCATCCAGGAGTTGGCCGCCAGGATGAAGTAGGCGGAGATGTTCGTGCCGATCGCGGCCACCCAGATGGTCGCCAGGTGCAGCCGTGGCGACAGCCGGTCCCACCCGAAGATCCACAGGCCGAGGAAGGTCGATTCCAGGAAGAAGGCCATGAGCCCTTCCATGGCCAGCGGCGCGCCGAACACGTCCCCGACGAAGCGGGAGTAGTCACTCCAGTTCATCCCGAACTGGAACTCCTGCACGATGCCGGTGACCACCCCCATCGCGAAGTTGATCAGGAACAGCTTGCCCCAGAACTTCGTCAGCTTGAGGTACTTCTCCTTGCCGGTGCGGTGCCAGGCGGTCTGCAACCCGGCCACGAGGATCGACAGGCCGATGGTCAGGGGGACGAACAGGAAGTGGTAGACGGTGGTGATACCGAACTGCCATCGCGACAGATCAAGGACATCCATGCCTGACAGCGTCGAGGTCGCGCCTGGTGCGGGCGTAGGGCCGGCCGACCCTGCGCGCCGGGACCTTGGTCCTTTCCGCCTGATCAGGCGCCATCTGGGCGGGGTGGCGGAGCGAGTGTGCCGGCCACCCTCTGCCGTCTCCCGGCCGCCACGGGCCGTCGCGGGTCAGACGGTCACCGGCAGCGCGGCCAGGCGCCACCTCGCGCGCCCGTAGCGGGGCTGCGGGGTCGCGCAGCAGGTCGGGGTCGGTGAGGTCGATCTCGGGATCACCGCGTCCGCTTTGAGATGTTGGGAACATTCAGATGATGATGTCATCCAGATGGCGACGCTATCGTGGATCTCCCAGGACGGCAACCGCCGACGAGGAGGACGATGGGCCGGCTCAGCAGGGCAGAGACACAGGAACGCAACCGCGCCAAGGTGCTGGCCGCGGCCAGGGAGGAGTTCGCCGAGCGCGGCTTCCGCGACGCCAAGGTCGACGGCATCGCCGAGCGGGCCGAGCTGACCCGCGGCGCGGTCTACTCCAACTTTTCCGGCAAGCGCGCGCTCTACTTCGCGGTCATGGCCGAGCTGGCCGAGCGGCCACCGGACCCGCCGCACCAGGAGCCCGGCCGTACGGCAGGCGAGGCGCTGCGCGCCTTCGCGCGCGCCTGGCTCGCCCGGCTGCCCCTGGCCACCGACGACCCCCGCGGCCAGGCCAGGCTCGGCATGGACGTGCTGCCGGAGGTGCTCGCCGACGAGCGGACCAGGACCGCGTTCGCGCAGCTGATGCGGCTCGACGCGATCCTGCTCGGGCTCGCGCTCGAACGGCTGGACCTGGGGGAGGGCGGGCGCCGGGTGCGCGCGGCCGAGGCCGTCCTGACCACCCTCCACGGCGCGAGCCAGCTGGCCGCCGCCGCGCCCGGCTTCGTGGAGCCCTTCAACGTCGTCACCGCCTGCGAGCGGCTGGCCGGCCTCGACCTCGACGACCGATGGCCGCCACCGCACCTGGCCTGGGCTCCCGAGGCGCGACCGGCCGGCGGGCCGTGGGCGCCTCCGCCTGCGTTCGACGCCGTGACGGGCCGGCCCGTACCGCTGGCCGACGACGGCGTGGTGGCGGTGCTCGGCCTGCACCGGCTCGAGGCCGCTGAGGAGGCGGTGCGGGCGGCGCCGCCGGGAACGCGGATCACCGCCGTGGTGGTCACCGGTGATCCGGCGGAGCTCCTGCCCCTGGCGAGGCTGGCCGTGGCCGAGGTGACCGGCTGCCTGCGCCAGGCGTTTCCCGCCGCGGCCCAGCCGCCGCTGGGCGTCGTCTGCGACGAGTCAGGCGCGCCGGCCGCGGCGGCGGGCGTGCAGGGGGCCGATGACGGGACCGAGGTGGCCGTCCGCGTGGAGGCGGGACGCGTGGTCGCGCGCGCGGAGGGCCGGGGCGCCTGCCATGCCGTCGCCTCCACGGTCCCGTCGCGGACCACACTGTCGTGACCAGTTTGCTAATGTGGTCATGAGTCACTGGTCATCAAGGAGGATTCATGGCCGCACCACCGGGCGCCGCCGAACGGCGGGCGCGCGCCGACCGCATCCTCGACGCCGCCAAGGACCTGCTCCTGCGCTGGGGATACCGCCGGGTGACGATCGACGAGATCGCCAAACGCGCCGGAGTCGGCAAGGGCACGGTCTACCTGCACTGGCGCTCCCGCGAGCAGGTGTTCCTGGCCGTCGGGGCGCGCGAGGCGGTGGCGATGATCACCGAAGTGGTGGCCGCGATGCGCGCCGACGCCGCCGAGGTCGCGCTGCACCGGTACATGCGCAGGTTCTTCGTGACGGCGATGGAGCGGCCGGTGCTGCGGGCCATCTTCACCAGGGACGCCGACACCATGGGCGCCTTCCTCGACAGCCCCGCGCGCGGGCCGCTGGAGGGTGCCAAACTGCTGGCCTCGCGCGACTACCTGGGCGTGCTGGCCGAGCACGGGCTGCTGCGCGAGGGCGTGCGCCAGGAGGACCTGGACTACGCGCTGCCCACGATCGCCTACGGATTCTTCGCCATCGAGCCGCTGCTGCCGCCGCAGCTCACGCTCGGGCTGCAGGACAAGGCCGACCAGCTGGCCGTCACCCTGCACAGGACGTTCGGCCCGGAGCGGACGCCCACCGGAGCCGACTGCGCGCCGGCCGCGGGCAAGGTGATCGAGATCTTCGAGCGGCTCGGCCGCGACTTCGAGCAAGCGGTGTACGGAGGCGACGCATGACCGTGCTGGGCCTGCACCACGTCGGCCACATCGTCAGGGACATGCGGCAGGCGGTCGAGCGGTACGGCACGCTCGGCTTCAGCCTCCCGCCGGCGGCCTACCCCGTCCTGCCCCCGGCGCCCGGCGCGCCCGCCGAGCCGTTCGGCGTGGCCAACACCCACGCCTACTTCCCCGGCGACTTCGTCGAGCTGGTGACGCTTGCGGGCAGCGCGGCCACGGGCGCGATGCCGGACGACGCCCGGCCGATCCCGCTGCGCGTTCCCGACGACCGGCTGCCCGGGATCGTGGCGGCGATCCGCAACACCACCGCGAACCTCACCGCCTGCCTCGACCGGTTCGAGGGCGTGCACATCCTCATGTTCGACACCGACGACGTCGGGCGTGAGGCTGTGCGGCTGGAGGAGCAGGGCGTGGAGCACGGCGGCGTGCATGCCGTACAGCGCCCGGTCGAGACCGAGCACGGCACCAGGATGGAGCCGGTGCGCTTCCTGGAGCTCGACGGCGCCACGCCGGGGCTGGTGGCCGAGGGCAGGGTGGGGCTGGCCGAGAACGGCGGGTCGGACCACGGACCGCACCCGAACGGCGCGGTGGGCCTGGTCGAGTGCGTGCTGTGCGTGGCCGACGCCGAGCTGCCGCAGGCCGAGGAACGGTACGCGCGTTACCTCGGGCTGCCCGCGCGCGGCGATGGCGGGACCAGGGTGTTCGGCCTGCGCGACGCCGACATCACGCTGGTCGGCGCGTCGGCTCTGGGAGAGCTGCTGCCGGGGGAGCGGCCTGCCGCCCTGCCGGGGTTCGCGGCGTACACGGTGGCCACCCGCGATCTCGGCGCGACCGAGCGGCTGCTGCGCGGCAGGGGAGTGCCGCTCGGCAGGACGGCCAGGGGCGAGATCTTCGTCCCCGCCGCCGCCGCGCTCGGCGTCGCCGTCGTCTTCCGCCAGGCGAGCTGACCTTCCACTCACCCGGGTCGGGCTTCGAGGAGGCTGAGCGCAGAAAACAGCGGCAGGGCGCGGATGCTGAAGCGGGCCTGTGTGAGGACCCCGACTGCGACTTCTCTCAGGTGAGGACTATCTGGAACTCCTGCCTGTGAACTGGCAGAAGATCAACGCCTACGGAATCCAGATCGACTACCGTACCTACGACTGCCCGGAGCTGGACCCGTGGCGGACGCAGCACGAGGCTGTCCGCCACGGGGACAGAGAGTTCGCGGAATTCCTGCGCGCGGCGTTCGACAAGGAGGACGATCCGGCCGCGGCGATCGTCGCCTGCACCCGCGACCTGGCCAACGGGCTGCGCGAGTCCGGCTGGCTGGACGGTTGCCCCGTCACGACCACGGCGTTGGAGAGCGCCGGCCGGGCGCCCGAGATCCAGCAGGCCGCAGAGGACGCCGCTCCCACGGGTCGTCTTCGTCGCCACTCCGTGCAGCAGCTCCTGTAGGTGCTGCTCGTCACCGAGGCGTGGCCAGCGGCGGTGCGTGTCGGCGTGGCGCGCTCCCCCTCGGTACGCAGCCGACATAATAAGGCGAACAGCCTGGTCAGGACGAATTTCCAGGTGTCTTCGCCTGACCTTCCCGGCCGTCCATCATTGCCTGCGTTCCATCACCGGGCAGACAGAACCGCACGACCCTCCAGGTGCTGCCCTATCGGCCACGCCAGAGCGACACGGTCCGGGTATTCGTGCACTGCCCTCCTGCGGCGAACCAAGCGATCATCGGCTCCACC